>CAZUAS010000019.1:22160-37511 GCA_964618515.1 uncultured Ignavibacteriales bacterium
CCTGATATTTCGAAGGGCATTTAACAAGCATCTGCTCGGCTACAAACACCCCCTGATCATTGGCTTTACCTTTGAGTACCACCGAGGTGGCCTGGTCGAAATTGCCAGGCACTACTCCGTAATAGACGGCTTTCAGAGTGGTCGCGCTGCTGGGGTCTGGAGCGCTGTCGTCGTATATGGTAAGTTCCAGACGAAGAGAATCGGCGTTGTAAACGGTATTAGCAAAATCAATCCTGCCCAGTACCTGTACGGTGCGGGTGCTTTTTAAGGCCTGTTCCAGGGGGACATACTGCACCGTGGTTTGAAAAAAAGCGCTGGCACCCCATATAATAAGTACCACAATAACAATAAGACCGATTATGAGCCTTATTTTCATTACCGCCTTTTTTCCAATCTGTCAATGCGTTTATCCAGGTGGTTAACAAACAGAAAGATGCCAACCCAGATTATGAGGGTTACAATCATAGCGATATAGTTGCCGTCCATTACAAAGACTCCTCTTCGATAATATTTCTATAAAGGACTCCGACCCGGCAGGTCAGGTTAAACAGCCACCAATATAATACGGTAAAAAACACCAGCGAAGCGAAGAAAATCAGGCGCACGGTTGTTCCCATGGTGAATTTCAACCCAGCGTCGATAACCGAATCAGCCGGGTGCAGCGAGGGTACGACGCGCGGCACTACAAAGACCAGGAAGGGGACGGTCAAAAAAGCAAAAACAGCATATACGGCGGCAAGAGAAGCCCGTTTTTCTTCGACGGTAACGGCGTTGCGGAGGGCAAAATAAGCGCCGTAGATTAAAAGGAGAATGAAAATTGAGGTTTCACGCGGGTCCCAGTTCCAGAACGAACCCCAGGTGACGCGGGCGAAAATCGAGCCGGATACCGTTGCCAGGAGACTGAACAACAAGCCCAGGGAAGCGGCGCTGCGGGCGCGGATATCCTCGATGATTTTTTTCGACCTCAAATAGCGGATGGAATAAACCATCGCCATGGTAAACGCCAGCACGGCGATCCAGGCCATCGGTATATGATAATAAAATATCCGGCTGGCTTCACCGATAATGTTTTGCGGTGCGGGAGTGATAAAACTGAAAACAATCACCGCCGCCAGGCCTGCCAGTAATATTATTTTCCACCACATATTATTAATTTTCAAAAAAATTCGTTCCGGTCAAACCATGTAACAAGCTTTTTAATAATAAGTTCTCTTTTACTCCTGCCAGACATATTTGAAAAGCATCAAAGAAGCGATAATCATTACCCCGGAATATGCAACAAGTCCCTGAAGTTCCATGGCGATGCCACCAAGGGTGGCTTCTTCGAGCACCCTGGTGGAAGCGTCAACCAGAAGCAATAGCAGGACAAACAGAATCGGAAAGGACAGGACCGCAAATAAGGCACCCTTGATGCCGGCTTTGGAGATTATCGCCGCCACGATGGTTGTTGCCGCACACAAGCCCACAATACCCAGGATAAGTACCAGCATAAATAAAAGAATATTGTCAATTGGGGCGTCGGTAAAAATAAAAAAAACCGGCGTTATGACGAACGCTATCAGTATCATCAGCGATAAATTAAAAAAAAGTTTGCCCAGGTAAACAGCGGCCGGGTCGGCGGAAAGCCGGAGCGCCAGTACTGTTCCCGCCTCCTCTTCGCGAACAAACACCTGTGCCAGTCCGGCCATAGCGGCAAAGAACATGATTATCCAGAACAGGGCGGCCAGAAGGTGCGCCGACAAACCGCTCTGCCCCAGGGTAAACGAAACCACCGCCAGGGTCGTTATACCGAACATGAAAATGGCATTAAAAGCGTACTTGCTTCGAAGTTCCACTTTCATGTCCTTGGAATACACTGCCAGGGCTCTACCGGTCAAGCCGGCAGACTTGTTCGGCAAGCTGTTGTTCCTCCTTTTCATTGGTCGCCAAAACCAGAATACTTTTGGATTTAATATCGTTTATCAAATCGAACACCATTTTTTTGCCGTCATCGTCGAGATTCGAAGTCGGTTCATCGAGAAAAAGGAATTGCGGTTGTTTCAAAATCGCCGCGGCGAATTTGAGCCGCTGTTTCATCCCGGAGGAATAAGAGCCGACCGGGTCGTCACCTCGGCCCGCCAGACCCACCTGTTCGAGAAGACCGGTCAGTTCCTTACCGGTAACGCAGCCACCGGAAACAGCCGAGAAAAAAATTAAATTTTCCTCAGCTGTAAGGTTATCATAAAAGTTCAGGTAGGGCGCCACCAGGGCGGTATGGTCGCGAATGGTTTCAGCGGTCATAACATGTTCATCTTCTTTAAACATAACGGTTCCTTTATTCGGTTGAAAGCCGCCCAGAAGGGTTAAAAGCAGGGTCGTTTTGCCCGAACCATTGGGACCGACCACCGCCAGTGCCTGGCCGGTCTCCAGCTCGAATGATATATCTGTAAAAACCTTCCGAAATCCGAAACGCTTGGTCAGATTAGTCACGCTCAGTTTATACATATATTATAAGTTAAAGGATAACAATAATAAATCAAAATAAAAAAACTCCCCGAGCACCCGGCTCAGAGAGTTATCTCTTTGATATTAGGTTTCTTCCTGCGAAACGGTTATTTAGACTGATTAGCTTTATAAAGTAAACGGCGGCTGACTGCCACGGAAAAAGTGGATAATTCGTCATCATCAATCCGAAAGGTCAGTGACTCGAAAAATTCCTTTTCAAGAGCTTCCTTACGGACGGTCAGAATACCATCAACCATTTCTCCAGCTTTGATTTTCGCGGGAAGTTTCACCGTAAAACTTTTATTAGTGCAATCCTCGGGTTCGATAATAAAATCTCTGGAGGTAGGATTTTTTATGTGAAAACGACCCTCCTGGTTGGCATTTTTTTCATCCACCTGGGAAACATCAACCGCCATCGGGTAAACCTTCACCGGACCGATTTCATCGGGATTGGGAAACACCTGAGCATAGATTTTAACAAAAATCCTTTCCTCCCCGGCGTTGGTTATGATATAAGGCTTCTTGGAAACAAAACCCCGGTAACTTCCGGTCGAGAGAATAATATCCAGCCGGGTACTGTCGCCGGGTGCCACGGCACTGTCACTTATGGGTGCCTGCATGCAGCCGCAACCGGGCACGATTTTGGTTATCCGAAGAGTATCATCGCCGACCGATTTTACCCAGAAAGAGTGCATCAGACCAACCTGTTGGAGGGTCTTCCCGAAATTGAATTCATGGTTGGGTATTTGTACTTTCGGGGCGGCTTGAACATTTATGACGATAAAATTGAATAAGCCTAAGACTAAGACAAGCAACGGAAGGCTGAAGTTTTTCGCCAATGAAGCTATATGGTTACGCATGATTTTCCCTTATTTAAAAAAAGAAAAGGTATTAAGAAATAAGATTGAAAAGTCTTGACCAGCGGACTTTTTGTGCAAAATGCACCATATTATATATAAACAGTCGCGGTACCGACAGTGGGTCGGAAACCGTCACCTCCGGTGACTGGTATCGCTCGTCATCCCAGGACCAGTGAATCAGCAACGCCTCGCCCAGTACCAGGTCTTTGGGTACGGAATTCCAGAAGCGGGAGTCATAAGAGTTATCGCGGTTATCACCCATCATGAAATAACTGTCAGGGGGAACAATATAGGGCCCGAAATTGTCGCGGCTGTTCATGCCGCCGAACCCCCGGGGTTTGACATTCTGCTGTCCGGAAAGGTTGGTATCGACAAATTTGGCAAACTCCGGAAGAGGAAACGCCTTACGGTTGACATAAAGAACTTTATCTTTTATTTCAATAGTGTCACCGGGCAGACCGATACATCGTTTTATATACTTGGTAACACCGTCACCGGGGAAGGTAAAGATAATGACGTCACCCCGCTCCGGCTCCCGAATAGCCGGCAGACGCCAGTTGGTCAGGGGAATCCGGGCGCCGTAAATAAATTTATTCGCTAAAAGAAAATCTCCGACCAGAAGAGTATCCTCCATGGACGATGTCGGGATTTTATAGGCTTCGACAATTGAAGTTTTGATAATCAGGGCCAGGACAACAGCCACAAAGACCTGTTTCACATTATCCCAGACAGTATCTACAAAAGCCATTTTTTCACTTCCAATATATTAATAAGTTAAACCGCAGTTCGGTTGTTTAAGTTCTTTTTTAATATTTTACTAATTTATACAATTAAATGTTTCAATTATTGTCCGGCAATTAAAAAATTGGACTTTCTTTTCGATTATCAAAACAACCTCATAATATCATTATAGGTTACCATGATAATGATAAATAATAAAATAAGGAGGCCGACCTGCTGGGCGACAGCCCGGGTTTTGATGGAAAGTGGAGCTCCTTTGATTTTTTCACAGGCTAAAAAGACCAGATGACCGCCATCAAGAATCGGGATGGGAAGAATATTGAGTACGGCCAGATTTACCGACAGCAGAGCCATCAGGGAAAACAGGTAGGATATTCCCTGGCGGGCGGCTTCACCGGAGGCTTTGGCTATAAAAACCGGTCCACCAATCATCTTCATGGAAAATTTACCGGTAACCAAACTCACCACCACCTTACCGGTTTCATATACCCAGTAATGGGTCGTATAAAAACCCTGTTTTATTGCTACAAGGGGGTTATAGCGGTCAGCCACCCATGATTTCTCATAGAAGCCGATAATGCCGACCGTATCTACCGTACCATCCATCTGCATTACTTCGGAGGGTTTGGTTATGATTTCGCGGGTAATAGTATCCTCCCCATGTACCCAGGTAAGGGTAATCGGGACTGATATTTTATCGGCCATAAGGGCGCGCAGGGATTCCATATTGGTCACCTTCTCACCGTTAAAAGCTACAATTCTGTCATCGGCCTGAAGTCCGGCCGATAATGCCGGACTGTCCTCGGATACATTACCTACGATTATCTGATCAGGGTCACTGACAGGATGTCCCCGAAAGAAAAAAAGACCGGTTAAAATAATAATAGCGAGGATATAATTCATAAAGGGACCGGCGAAAACAACCGCCACCCGCTGGAGGACAGTTTTTGACATGAACTCTCCCTCCGCCCCGGTCAATTCTTCATCGGGATTTTCCCCGGCCATCTTTACATAACCACCCAGAGGTATAAGGCCGATGCAATAAGTGGTTTCACCTACTTTTTTCTTGAAAATATTAGGCGGGAACCCCAGCGAAAATTTTTCAACGGTAATACCCACTTTTTTAGCCATTAAAAAATGACCCAGTTCATGAAAGAAAATCAAAACGCCTAATACAAATATAAATGCAATTGCGGTTAACATCCTTTTTTCTCCAAAATCGACATGCTCACTACCCTGGCCTTACTATCTGCTTCGAGGATATCCTCGAGACCGGGGTTGGTTACAATATTCATTTTCTTCAAAGTATTATATATCATATCGGAAATATCCGTAAATTTAATTGTCCGGTTAAGAAAAGCTTCAACGGCTATTTCATTAGCAGCATTGAAAACGGCCGGAGCCGTGCCCCCGGTTTGAGCTGCCTGGTAAGCTAGTTCCAGAGCGGGAAAGCGTTTGTTATCCGGTTTCTCAAAGGTCAGAGGTCCCAGGTTATCCCAGTCAATCTTACCAAATTCCGAGGTTACCCGATGGGGCCAGAAAAGGGCATAGGTTATCGGCAGACACATATCGGGATTGGATAACTGGGCTATTACCGATGAATCAATAAATTCCACCATGGAATGTATAACCGACTGAGGATGAATAACAACTTTAATTTTATCTGCGGGTACCTGAAAAAGAACCACCGCCTCTATAACTTCCAGACCCTTGTTGGCCAGAGTCGCCGAATCGATAGTTATTTTCGAGCCCATCTGCCAGGTCGGATGAGCCAGGGCCTGCTCAGGTGTGATGTCGGTAAATTTATCAGCCGACAGGTTGCGGAAAGGTCCGCCGGAGGCGGTCAGAATAATATTTTTAATTTCGTTTTTATGACCGGCTGTCAGAGCCTGCCAAATAGCGGAATGTTCCGAATCAATCGGCAGAATGCGGGCGCCGGTTTTTTCAACGATCGGGGCAAACAGCGGTCCACCGGATACCAGGGATTCTTTATTAGCGAGAGCCAGGTCTCGCCCCTTTGTCACCGCCGCCAAGGATACTTTTAAACCGGCCGCCCCGACAATTGCATTCAAAACCATATCGACTTTATCTAGTGTCGCAAGAGTAATCAGGGCCTCATCACCGACCAGCACCCGGACCGGTTCATCTTTAAGGCTGTCGGCAAGCAGTTGTCCTTTTTGGGAATCAATCAGACCAAGGTATTCCGGCCGGTAACGGTAATATTGTTCCTTAAGTAACTCCAGGTTACTATAGGCGGCCAGGGCTTTTACGTTAAAAAACCCCGGATGGCTGTCAATTACTTTCAGCGTCGAGCGGCCAATTGAACCGGTGGCGCCAAGGATGACAATATTACGTGCTTCCATATTAAATATAAACGGAAAATATCAAAGCAGGTTCCGTCAAAACAACCTGAAGGCGGAGAGGTCTTCTCCGCCTTTAATCTAACTCATAATAAAAGTTACTTTACTTAAGAGGGTTTCCGTCCCTGTCGGAGCGATAAACCTTCAGCATATAAACCGGTTTGACCGGCCGAGACATTTCACCGTGGGATTGCGCCTGTACCGGGACAGAACCTATTTTCTGCAGAACCTCCATACCGTCAAGCAGTTGACCGAAAACGGTGTATTTTCCGTCGAGGGATTCCGTTTTGAAATTTCGCGCCAGACAGATAAAAAACTGAGTTCCGGCGGAATTCTCACTCATCCCCCGGGCCATCGACAGTGTTCCGGCGTTGTGCGGCAGGTCGCTGAATTCCGCCTTAAGATTGTAACCGGCTCCGCCCGTACCATTATTTAAAGGGTCGCCGGTTTGAACCACGAAATCTTTTATAACCCGGAAAAACAACAGACTGTCATAAAAACCTTCATCCGTCCGGGCTAGGAAAGAATCAACATGAGCCGGGGCGACATCATGATATAATTCGAAAACCATCTGACCGAAATCAGATTTGATAGTGACCACCGGGTTTTCCGGGTTCCGCATTTTTATATCCGTGGAATCCGAACAGTTAATAGTAATTCCAAAAAGGGTTACCAGAATAAACGTAAGCAATATAACCTTTCTCATACCGCTTCCTTTATAAAGCATTTTCGTTTTTGTTTATATAAATATAATTGTTAAAAAGTGTCAAGAAAGATGAATAATATTTTAAATAAACGGGAACCAATGTAGTTTGTCAGACTATAATAAATCAGAAAAGGTGAAATTAGTTAAGTAAGCTTTATCATTCTTTACGCTAACTTGAGAGAGAGAACAATAATAATAAAAAGGCCCGTTTATCATAAACGGGTCTTTTTTCATATATCTTTATGAAAACTAAGGTAAAATCAGACGATACCGTCTATCAGACACCGAGATTCGGGAATTTCTTTTGTTAATACTCTCACCTCCCTTTTTAAGCGGCGTATCAGGAACAATTAAATCAATCTGGTTAACCACCGTATCGGTTTTATTACACCAGAATTTCAATCCCAGGCTATCATAATACAGAATAGTGTCGCCGGGGTAACTGGGATATGATCCGGAAGTCTGGGGTGCTCCGTAAGCGGCATACAATTCCGGATAAGAGGAACCGACAGTTATTCCTTCAGAGGTAGAGCCGCCAACCGGGCTGGTTATTAAAATCATATAAACCGTATCCATAAAACTGACTTGGCCATTAATAGCCCCCACCTCACCAACCAGGAAAACCACTCCTTTGGCGGTTTCATAATCCAGAACCAGATAACCGGAACCCGGCTCGGGATTTACCACCTCCGCCGGAGCGCCGTTAAAAGCCTGAATCAAACCGAAAGTGTCCTGATAAAGAATATATTGACCCTGAAATAAGTCTCCGGGGATAATAGTCCGGGCGCGCAGATAGACTTCAGCCGAATCCACCCCTGGTACCCCGACTTTAAGAACCGCATGACCCAGCAAGCCATTAAAGTTATATGCCACGAAGGCGGTATCGTCAGCACCGGGCTGTACCGAATCGGCTGAAAGAGTGCCATCACCTTCAATAATATCCACATGGATGAAGGTATCCTGAATCGGTTCGCTCTCGGCATTCAGAACCTGAAGAGCCAGAAGCGGACTTAGAATATCGGAGTTCATTTCTCCTTTATAATACAGGCCGTTCAAAACCTGTAAAACCGCCACATTGACTCTAACCGAAGCCGAGTCCCGGCCGTATCTGTTATAGGCGATCAGGATATAATCAGTCGCCCAGTCCGGTTTGACATATCGTGACCCGACAAGAGGGTTGGTCAGTTTTATATTATCCGGAAACAGGATCAAGGAATCGGCACCCTTGGTCTCATAACTGAGTAAACTCGAATCCCCGGGACTGAGATTGGCCGGGTCAGCCGTAAATGAAATTATTACCGGTGGATTTTTGGGTTTGGTAGGCGAATCATTGCAAGCCAAAAAAGCAGTCACGCTTAATAAAATAATGAAGACAACCAAACAGAAAAGTTTTTTTTCAGGCAACGCAACCACCTTAAATTAAGAAGTTATATCTTATAATATATCTCGGAATTCAATGGGAAAAAAATACTTAATTATTTCATTACATACTGAAATAATATTTTAGACCAATACCGAAATTTAAATACTTAGGCCGGTCTTCGGAAGCCCAGAAATTAAAATTATTAATGGATGAAAGGGCAATAAAACTCTGATTATCCTTCATTTTCCAGATTTTAACATCAAGACCGTAATTCAGGCTCAAAGCCATTTCAATCTCGGTTTCCGCGTCATAACCTTTGGCGGAAAGACTGGTGAAACCGGCATGAAAACCGACTCCGACATAAGGCGACCAGGTTTTTAAATTCAGGTTGTTGACCATATAGTTTAGATTAAAGTCGAAATCATACTGCCGGTATGAATAATCAAAACCAAAATAATAGACTGTATCAAAAGGCAGATAAACCGTATCGAGCATGCGGTGGTTCGTATAACGAAAACCAAGCTGATACAATAAATGACCCCTTCTTAAAGTGCCGTAATTGAAACCCAGGTAAAAAGTAGGTTCGTACAAATCTTCTGCCTTAACATTTACCGGACGGTTGTTTATAAGAAAATCCCTGGCAATGGAACCCTCGTAATTGCCCCACGGATAAGCATAACCACCGTAAAAATCAATGACATTCAGGGTACGGGTGACCCGGACAATGGCCCCGGCGTCCGCGCTGGTGAGAATAAATATCAAGGCAACAATAAAAGCGGACTTAAATAGTCTTATCATAACAACTCCAATAAAGTAGAATTTTCAATCACTTTAAAATAAGATTTTATAACAAATTATCCAACTATAACCTTTAATTATTTTACAAAATATTACTTAATAAAGCCAAAAAAACTATTATTTTCTTATTTTAAGCTGTTAGTAATTAACGCTTGCACCGAAAATTATAATGATTATAATTTCAGGAGTTTAGTTGGTGACTTAGTACTTTTTAAATAAAGAATGGGTTAAAATGCCAAGTTCAAGTATAATGATTATCGGGGCTGGTAGCATGGGCCAGGGCCTGGCGGAAGCGGTAGCAACCGCCGGTCATGAAGTTGTCCTGGTTGATAAAAAGATAAAACTTGCCGAGCTGGGGCTAAAAAGAATCGGTGAATCCATTGACCGCGAGATAAGCCGATGGGGCTTGACCAGTGCCGACAAAAAGGCAATTCTATCAAGAATCTATCCTTCCTCCGACCTCACCCAGGCCGAGGATGCCGAGATTGTCCTGGAATCGATACCGGAAGACCTGAAAGCGAAACAGGAACTTTTTCAGGAACTGGATTTAATCTGTCCCCCGGAGACGCTTTTGATTACCAACACCGGGACCCTGTCCATCTCGGAAATTGCCGCCGCCACCAAACGGCCGAGTAAAATAATAGGGATGCATTTCCTCAATCCGGTAACCAAAATACCGCTGGTAGAAATCGTTAAGGGTCTGAAAACGGATGATGATACTTTCCAGAAGGCCGTGGCATTTGCGGAGTTGCTGGACAAGAAATGGATTACGGTAATCGAGTATCCGGGTTATGTAACAACGCGGATTATCGTTCCCCTGCTCAATGAGGCCATGCATGTATTGATGGAAGGGGTGGCTTCGGCTCGGGATATTGACCGGGCTATGCGCCTGGGGTTCGGCTTTAATGTCGGTCCCCTGGCTCTGGCGGATATGATGGGATTGGACGTGGTTATGTCATGGATGATGAATCTTTTGAACGAGCTGTCGGAGCACAAATACAACCCCTGTCCGATCCTTCGGAAACTGGTTCGAGCTGGTCACCTGGGGGTCAAAACCGGACGGGGCTTTTTCAGATATGATGCCGAAGGTAACCGTCTGACCGAAGAACAAGAAAAGAAACAGGAGAATGCCTGATGAAAATACTCGTACTCAATTGCGGTTCATCCTCGGTTAAATACCAGCTTATCGAAACCGAAACCCAGATGGCTTTAGCCAAGGGTATGGTATCACGGATTGGCATGTCCGGTTCGCTGTTGGCTCATAAACCTTTTGACCGTCCCGAGACCAAGGTATCCGCTGAAATACTGGACCATATTGTAGCGGTCGAATACGTCATTGCCTACCTGACTTCAGCCAACCATGGCGTCATTAAAGACAAAAGTGAAATCGACGCTGTCGGGCACCGGGTGGTTCACGGCGGTGAGGAATTCAAAGAGTCGATCGAAATAACTCCTGAGCTCATGTCCACTCTTCGCTCCATGATAGAACTGGCGCCCCTTCATAATCCCCATAATATCCGGGGTATAACAGCCTGTCAGAAAACACTGCCGAATATTCCGCAGGTGGCGGTTTTTGACACCGCTTTTCATCATCAAATGCCCCCCTATGCCTATATTTACGGTATCCCCTATGTTTTTTACAAACACAACAGCATACGCCGTTACGGGTTCCACGGCACCTCGCATCAATATGTCAGCAACCGGGCGGCGGAAATGCTGGGCCGCCCCATCGCGGATATCAACACCGTCACTTGTCATCTCGGCAACGGCGCTTCGGTCGCGGCGGTCAAAGGCGGCATATCCGTAGATACTTCCATGGGATTCACCCCTTTGGAGGGTCTTCTGATGGGTACCCGCTGTGGCGATATGGACCCGGCTATTATCCTGCATATCATGGCCCGCGAAGAATTATCGCTCCATGAGAGCAACACGCTTTTAAATAAACATTCCGGCCTTATAGGTATATCCGGGGTTTCTTCGGACATGCGCGAGATTATAGCCGCCGCTCAAAAAAACCACCACCTGGCACGACTGGCGCTGGAAGTCTACTGTTACCGTTTGAAAAAATATATCGGTTCCTATGCCGCCGCCATGGGCCGCATCGACGCCCTGGTCTTTACCGCCGGGGTGGGTGAAAACTCACCCGATGTCAGAGCCCTGACTTGCACCAACCTGGAATTTATGGGCATTAAAGTTGATGAAAAGAAAAACAAGGCGGCTCTGGGCAAAGAACTGGATATTTCCACCGATGATGCCACTGTCAGAACCCTGGTCATTCCCACCAACGAGGAACTGGTCATTGCCAAGGATACCGAAAGAATCGTTAAAGCCCATACCAAAAATAAAAAATAAAAAAGGGAAGGTTCCAGAGAACCTTCCCCGTATAATAATGCCAGCCCGTTACATATTGTTGATAATGTGGGTGGCAAATTCGGAAGTTCCGACCTTCGTAGCACCTTCCATCTGTCGATGGAGGTCATACGTAACGGTTTTCTTATTGATGGTCGTTTCGAGAGCCTTCTCAATCATCTGACCGGCTTCGGACCAGCCGAGATAATCAAGCATCATCACCGCCGAGAGAATCAACGAACCGGGATTGATGACATCCTTATCGGCGTACTTGGGAGCGGTACCGTGAGTTGCTTCGAACAAGCCGACGAAGTCACCGATATTGGCGCCGGGCGCCATACCCAGCCCGCCGACCTGGGCGGCACAGGCATCGGATAGATAATCACCGTTCAGGTTGGGCGTGGCCAGAACAGCATATTCGTCGGGACGGGTCAGAATCTGCTGGAACATGGAATCGGCAATGCGGTCCTTGATAAGGATTTTACCCCTGGGTACATTACCGTCGTACTTGGCCCAGAGTTCTTCTTCCGTCACGACCTTATCGCGGAACTCAGTCGTAGCCAGTTGATAGCCCCAGTCACGAAACGCTCCTTCGGTATATTTCATGATGTTGCCCTTGTGTACCAGTGTGACCGAGGGCAGGTTTTTATCGATGGCATAGTTAATGGCTTTCCGCACCAGGCGCTTGGTACCGGTGACCGAAATCGGTTTTATCCCGATACCGGAATCACGGCGGATATTCAGCTTCATGTTTTTATTCAACCAGTCAATGACTTTCTTGACTTCCTTGGTACCTTTACGCCACTCGATACCGGCATAAACATCCTCGGTATTTTCACGAAAGATAATCACGTTGAGTTTTTCGGGATGTACCACCGGGGAACCGACGCCCTTAAAATAACGCACCGGCCGGACACAGGCATAGAGGTTGAGAATCTGACGCAGGGAGACATTCAGCGAGCGGAAACCACCGCCAATCGGGGTGGTAAGAGGACCCTTCAAAGCCACGATATATTTCCGGATGGCGTCGATGGTTTCTTTGGGGAGCCATTCCTTATAGAGTTCATTGGCTTTTTCCCCGGCATAGATATCCATCCAGGCGATTTTCCTCTTGCCCCGGTAAGCTTTCTCCACCGCGGCGTCCACCACCCGGCGGGTGGCTTTCATGATATCACGGCCGATACCATCGCCTTCGATAACCGGGATAATCGGGTTATCGGGAATGGAAAGTTTCTTGTTCTTAACCGTTATCTGCATGCCGTCTTGGGGAACGACAATATGTTTGTATTTGGCCATCTGAATTCTCCTTTAGTAACCGAGCACCTGAAGGTGTTCCTTATAAGTTTTGGCTGAATTCTGCAGGGCGGTAAGTTCCGACTTATTCAATTTCAGCTCGATAATCTTTTCGACGCCGTTGGCTCCCAGCACCACCGGGACGCCGATATAGATATCGTTGATGCCGTACTCGCCGTTCAGATAAGCGGACGCCGGCAGGAGACGTTTTTCGTCATTGAACACGGCTTTGCACATGGCCACGGTTGCCGCCGCCGGAGCGTAATAAGCCGAACCGGTTTTGAGCAATTTAACGATCTCGCCGCCGCCGTTACGGGTGCGCTCGGAGATTTCTTTAATGCGATCCGCGGGAATCAATTCGGAGATGGGTATACCGGCCACGGTCGTGTAGCGCGGTAGCGGCACCATGGTGTCGCCATGGCCACCAAGCACCATCGACTGGACATCGGTCATAGCCACACCGAGCTCCATGGCGACGAAAGTGCAGAAGCGGGTTGAATCGAGCACCCCGGCCTGACCGAACACCCGGTTACTCGGGAAACCGGTGACTTTCTGCATGTGGTAGGTCATAATATCCAGCGGGTTGGAAACCACGATGACAAAACTCTTGGGAGCATGTTTCTTGATATTGGTGGCGGCGGTTTTAATGATGTCGGCGTTCATGTTCAGCAAATCCTCGCGCGACATCCCCGGTTTGCGTGGCAGACCGGCGGTCATAATGACAATATCCGCACCCTTGATATCCTTGTAATCGTTGGTACCGTAAACCATCGAATTATAAGCCCGCACCGGCCCGGCCTGGGACAAATCCAGAGCCTTGCCCTGCGGCATACCCTCAATGATGTCCACCATGACGATATCGGCCAGATTGGCTTCAGCCAGGTACATGGCCGTCGTGGCACCGACATTTCCGGCTCCGATTACAGCTATCTTTTTGTTCATAATACCTCCTAAGTACAAAACAGTTTATTATATTGATTTATTTAATTTTCAAAACCGTATGTCCGGCGTCGTGTACCACGGCCACCCGACAGCTTTTTCGCATATTAATATTATCCGTTATTAATCTATTAATATCCCTCACCGGCTCATAGAATACCCGCCGGACAGTTTCCTCGGGCAGGTGCGAATAAATACCTACCCCGATACGTTTACTTATTTCAATTATCCGGGAGAGTTTATGGGAACCGAAACGAATTTGCCCGTCGCGGGGGCGGTTTTGCCGACGGTCCCAGTTATCCGCCTGCCGGTAGAAGAAGTCCGATCCCACGCCCTCTTCGCAGGCGGCGATTACCACCACCTGGCCGCCATCGGCAACCGCCGCCTGGCAGTTCTCTACAGCTTTCTGCGCCTGGTAAAGATTTTTATCCAGAGGCGGTAACAATTCACCCAGAACGATATCATATTGATACGGTGTTTTCGGAGCATACAACTCTTCCGCCAGTTGGCGAGCTTTATCAAAGGCTTCCCGGAGACAACCGAAGAAAACCCCGGCTATCCGATGCTGACTATCGACCACCAGTTGCAGGGTAAAAAATTTCCCCTGGTCAAAAAATTCGAGAAGCGACCAGAGATGTTCGGCTACGGGATTACCCTCAATTTTTAACGGCGCCGCCTGCAGAGAATTAGCCAGGTTGTGATTGCGCTCGATGGTGGCCAAATCCGCCAGACCGGGAATAACCGACTTACAGCCGCCGGTAAAACCGGCAAAATAATGAGGTTCAACCGAACCGATGACCAATACCTTTGAAGTTTCGAATAACAGCCGGTTAACATAGACTTCACCCCCAAGAGGATCATCATTTAATTTACACAAAAATTTTTCATCGTTGATATCGTGCCAGTGCAAACGCTTTCGGACGCGCTCATAAAAAGGACCGAAAATCTGCTGAAGGTGTTGAAGTGACGGAGCCTGGTGTGTACCGGTGGCGACAAGAAAGGTTGATCTCTCTAAGATGCCGCTCCGGCAGGCTTCAAGCCATGCCAGTATCTGTGCCGTGGGGGTGTGGCGATAACCATCATTAACCACTATCAAAAGTGATGTATCTTCCATAAACCGGTCGGCACCGCTGGTATGGAAAGCCTCCCTGAATTTATCCGGAGTCACCGGATTTTTCGTTACGGAAGGTTGATAGACATCGACCTTTACCGACGGTGGGACAGTCAGTATCAGATGACTCTTCGAAAAAGCCAGTTTAATCTCCATAACCGGCGGTCTTCATTTTTAGACCTACCAACCTCCCTTTGGTTACCGAGTATTTAAAGATTATCAATAGCAAACCGTTAAAATCTTAATCAAAGAAGAAAGCAATTTCCTTCCGGGCGTTTTCATCGGAATCCGATGCGTGCACGGAGTTTCTTTCAATATTCTCGCCGATTTCATAACGAATAGTGCCG
>CAZUAS010000020.1:0-36889 GCA_964618515.1 uncultured Ignavibacteriales bacterium
ATAGGGGTCGGTCTGCAGGTAATCATAGGTATGCATAAGCGACGCCAGGGGCGGATTTTTCTTCTGCCGGATAATCTTTTTCATATCATAGGTAACGAACGAGAGATAATTGGCAAAACCCTCGGTCAGAAACAGCGGTGCATAACCATAGTTACGGTAAATGGCTGCCTGCAAAAGAACAAACGGGTCCACCGAATTGACCTCTTTCCCGAATATGACAAAAGCATTATTGCGGGTGGGGTCAACCATCATCCCGAATCGTTTATCCCAGATAACCGAATAAATCGGACACGGGCACAAAAAAACCGAGTATTTGCCGGGCAGGTTAAAATTGTTCAAATCCCTGAACAGGCGGTAACGTTCTTCAAATAAACCTTTAACCGCATTCCAGTAAAAATCACCATAGGTATTAGGAACATAATAGAGGTCGGTATAAGCGGTCGGGTCAAAATCAAAATGACCTTCCTTATAATGCACATATGTACAGGGAAAGGGATTAATTTCTATTGGTTCAAGTGGTGTGAACATTATCGAGAAAACGGCTTCACCCTTGCCCTTCAAGCTGTCCACCCGTGCCGGAAGACCATATTCCACCTGGAAATTCCGAGCCACCGCTTCCGCCTGAGGTGTCAAGGAAAAAATATGAGCGTTAAACACAGCCTTGCCGGTATCGATCCGGGTTAATTCCAGCTCCATAGAAAAATTAACCAGGAAACCATAAGAGCGAATACCTTCAAGAAGCACTGCCGTGTCGGAAACAAGCCTTACCTGCTGACCGGTGCCGGGGTCATACTGAAAAACATCTAGAACAAAATTTACACCGTTGTCCGCAGGAGCCAAACCCGGGTACAAGATAAAACACAGAAATATCAGAGCAAATACAAACTTCATCATTAAATTATACCTTTAAAAGAGGTTAAAGCCCAAGTTTTCTATTTAGTAATGTCAGCATCACTTTCCAGGATAAGCCGGCCGTCTTTTAGAATCGGCAAGACCGGCAGGGCGTCAACCTCGGTGGCGAACTCGACATCTTTTTTAAAACCAATCGAGGTCAGGTACCGGCCATGCTCGCCCTGTGCTATGGACTGTTTGATGGCGGTTTTATTGGCCCGATACAAAAGCAACGCCAGGGAACCGGCATCGCTTAAAGTGACATCCTTTTTATGCACCGTATTCAACAGGTGAATGAGCATACCGCCACAGAGGGTATCCTCGATGGAAAAACCACCTTTCTCACCGGCACAGACAATTATCACATCCCGGTTTTCATCAGCTACCCGCCTGGCGGTGAGAGATATGTTCACCAGCCCGCAGGAAAGAACAAGCCGGGCTTTACCGGCTTTGCTGAAAATAGCCGTGCCATTGGTGGTGATGATGATATATTTTCCCCTGACGGTATCCTCGACGAATTCCAGGGGGGAATTGCCGAGATTGAAGTTTTCGATTTTAACACCGTCACGTTCCCCGGCCAGCAAAGTCGTATCGGGACCGATTTTACTGCGCATTTCCGCGGCTTCGCCGGGACCGGTGGTGGGAATGACACCGCGGGCACCGGCTTTCAGAGATGCACAAATTGAGGTCGAGGACCGGAGAACATCGATCACCACCACGGTTTTATCCTTAACATCCGCCCTTTCAAACGGCAAAGGCGTCATATACAATTTTATATCCATATTCAGGACTACTTATGCGAGGCATTTTTATAAAAGGGAGGTTTCACGACGACCGCCGGAAAGCGCTTCTGGCGGATATCAATCTCAACCTCGCTGCCGATTTTGGAAAGTCCCAGCGGCACATAACCCAGGGCTACCGGTTTCTGCAATGAAGGGGAAAAAGTGCCAGAAGTCACCTGCCCCACCACCTGACCGGCCGAATAAATGGAGTAGCCGTGCCGGGGAATGACCTTACCGGCCATCTCCAGACAGACCAGACGGCGCGAAGGTTTCTCCGCCTTTTGCCTGGCAATAATCTCTTTACCGATAAAGTCCTTGTCCACATCGACAATCCACCCCAACCCGGCTTCTATCGGCGTGGTAGTTTTATCTATATCGTTGCCGTAAAGCGCCATCTTCATTTCCAGCCGGAGAGTATCCCGGGCACCCAGACCGATAAGTTGCATATCGAATTCTTTTCCAGCTTCCATAACCGCCGTCCAGAGCGCGGGACAGTGCTCGTTGGGAATATAAAGCTCAAAGCCGTCCTCGCCGGTATAACCGGTTCGGGAGAACATCAGCTCCACCCCGGCCACCCTGGCCGTGGCATGATGATAATAAGGAAGGCCGCTCAGGTCGAAAGCGGTCAGTTTCGCCATCACTTTTTCAGCTTTAGGACCCTGAATAGCTAAAAGACCAAATTCATCGGACCGGTTGACCAGCTTAACGTCTCCTTCAAGGTGCGAGGACAACCAGGCAAAATCCTTCTCGATATTGGAAGCATTGACCACCAGGAAAAACCGGTCGGTCAGGCGATAGATAAGTAAATCATCGACTATACCGCCATCGGCATAGGTCATGCAATTATACTGAATCTCTCCCGGTTTTAGAACGGCCACGTTGTTGGTAGTGGTTTTCTGAAGAAACGCCAGGGCATCGTTTCCAGAAACTTCAAATTCGCCCATGTGGGAAAGGTCGAACAAACCGACATTATTCCGCACCGCCAGGTGTTCCTCGGTTATGCCCTTGTATTGAACCGGCATATAATAACCGGCAAAAGCCACCATTTTAGCACCGGCTGCAATATGGTACTCGCTGAAGGGAGTCCGCTTGACATTCGTTATATCTGACATCTTCTATTCCTCATCAGTCATATTTTATATTAAAAAGTAATTAAATGCGTCCGGCAAAAAAGTCAACAACCATTCGTATCAGCCCGATTCAAGGCAGACCGATAACAACATGATAAACCTGGGATTAACATGTACTTTCTATGTTATTTAATGACCGTCTATCAAAAAAAAAGATGCCGAATTCTTCCATCCGGCATCTTCTATTTTATGATAAAAACAGGGTTAAGTATTTGACCGGTCAACCCTTATAAAGGCTTTTGCCGGCTGATTTCAAATCGTGGCAACCCTGTGTAACCCGTTTCGCCATGTTTTCTTCCGCTTTCTTTAAATAGGAACGGGGGTCGAACTTTTTCTTGTTGGCTACTTCCGTAGCGGTATGGGTCAGTTCTTTGCGGTTCTCATCGACATGTTTCACAATAGCTTCGGTAAAATGATACTGGGTGTCGGTATCGATGTTCATCTTGATGACACCATATTCCAGGGTCTCATGAATATCGGCCAGCTCCGAGCCGGAACCACCATGGAAAACGAGATAGAAATAAGCTTCCTTACCGAATTTCTTGACCACTTCTTCCTGGCCCTCTTTGAGGATTTTGGGGCGAAGTTTCACGTTGCCGGGTTTATAAATGCCATGAACATTGCCGAAGGTCGCCGCCAGCATGAACTTACCTCCGATGGGACTCAAGGCTTCGTAAACGCCGACCATATCTGCTGGGGTGGTGTAGAGTTTTTCCCGGGGCTGATCGCTGTGGTCCATCCCGTCTTCCTCACCGCCTACAACACCGGTTTCCACCTCAAGGATAATTTGATTTTCCTTGCATATCTTCATCAATTCAACCGCTATCGCCATATTTTCCTTAAGGGGTAACTCACTGCCATCAAACATGTGCGAATGAAACAGGTTGGGCAACCCCCGGGCACGGCGACGGGCGGTTTCGGCTATGAGGGGTTTGAGAAAAGAATCAACTTTCTTGGGCTGACAATGGTCGGTATGCAGAGCAATATAAACGTTATAACGGTCAGCCATCCGGTGGATATGCTCGGCAATGGTTATGGAACCCAACACCATGTCTTTGACATGAAGACCGGCGGCAAACTCACCGGCGCCCGTGGACAGCTGAATGATCCCGTCGGAACCGGCATCGGCGAAACCTTTAAGAGCGGCGTTGGCGGTTTCGGTCGAGGTTACATTAATAGCCGGATAGGCATAATTGCCCCGCTGAGCTGCCTCCAGCATCCGGGCATAAATTTCCGGGGTAACTAATGGCATATATCAATCTCCAGTTTTTTATATGGTTATCTTTAACTTGCTTATCGCATAAAAGCAATGTCAAGTTTTTTATCTATCCGTTTTTCAAAATTTGCCTTAGAACCATATGTAAAATACCGCCATGGCGGTAGTAATCAACATCAATTTCCGTATCCAGCCGGACAATCATCGAAAAGCTCTTTTCGCCTTTATCGGAGCGGACTTTTACCGTCACCTTCTGCCGTGGTTTAAGCTGGTTCGATAAACCTTCGATGGTATAATATTCCCTCCCGGTCAAGCCGTGTGTTTCACGGGACTCACCATCAAGAAACTGTAACGGCAAAACGCCCATTCCAACTAAATTGGAGCGATGAATACGTTCGTAACTCTCCGCCAGAACGGCTTTCACGCCCAGAAGCAGGGTGCCTTTGGCCGCCCAATCCCGGGAGGAACCCATCCCATAATCCTTACCGGCCAGCACCACCAGTGGGATATCGGCGGCTTTATATTTCACCGCCGCTTCATATACGGACATCTGTTCCCCGCTCGGCAAATATATCGTCACGCCACCTTCGGTACCGGGAGCCAGGAGATTACGAAGGCGGATATTGGCAAATGTCCCCCGGGTCATCACCCGGTCATTACCCCGGCGGGACCCATAGCTGTTGAAATCTTCAAAACTCACCTTGTTTTCGAGTAAATATCTTCCTGCCGGGGAATCTTTTTTAATCACTCCCGCCGGAGAGATATGGTCGGTAGTGATGGAATCGCCCAGCATCAATAATACCCGGGCATCCTTTACAGGCTGGATATCACCAACATCGCCTGTCATTGTCGTAAAAAACGGCGGTTCCTGAATATAGGTTGATTTTTCGTCCCAGTCGTAAATTTCACTGCTTTTACCGGCAATGGCATTCCAGGTGGGATTGCCGTCGAAAACCGAAGCATACTGACGGCGGAATAATTCCGGAGTCAGAGCCTTTTTAATCGCCTCATCGATTTCTTTCCTGGAAGGCCAGATATCCTTAAGAAAGACATCCTGTCCCTGGCTGTTTTGCCCGAGCGGCTCGCTGGTCAGGTCGATAGCGACCGTTCCGGCCAGGGCAAAAGCCACCACCAAAGGCGGTGATGCCAGGTAGTTGGCTTTTGTATTGGGGCTGACCCGGCCTTCAAAATTGCGGTTACCTGAAAGTACCGCGGCGACCACCATGTTCCCGTCGTTAATGGCGTTCACCACCGGTTCTTTAAGCGGGCCGGAATTGCCAATACATGTTGTGCAACCGAATCCGACATTATGAAAACCCAGTTTTTTCAGCGGCTCTATTAAACCGGCTCTTTGCAGATATTCAATAACCACTCTGGAGCCGGGCGCCAGTGACGTCTTGACATACGGTTTGACACTCAAACCTTTTTCAACCGCTTTCCTGGCCAGGATACCGGCTCCCACCAGTACCGAGGGGTCAGAGGTATTGGTGCAGGAAGTAATGGCGGCAATCACCACCGCGCCGTGACCGATCTCAACGGGTTGACCGTTCTTAACGGATACTTTTTTGGTAACATCCGCTGCCGGCAGTTCAAAACCGCGTTCTTTTATCGGCTGGGTCAAACTCTTTTGAAAAACCTTTTTCATATCCGCCAGGAAGACCTTATCCTGGGGGCGTTTGGGACCAGCCAGGGAAGGTTTCACGGTCGATATATCAAGCTTCAGCATCTCGGTGAATTCCGGTTCGGGAGCACCCTTCTCCCGGAACAACCCCTGCTCTTTGCAATAACGTTCTACCAGGTCCACTTCCTCTTCGGTGCGACCGGTAAAACGGAGATATTCTAAAGTGGCCCGGTCAACCGGGAAAAAGCCCATGGTGGCACCGTATTCGGGAGCCATATTGGCAATCATGGCTTTCGCCGGCACCGGCAGTTCATCCAGAGCCGGACCGCAATATTCTACAAATTTCCCTACCACACCTTTCTGGCGAAGCATCTGGGTAACTGTTAATACCAGGTCGGTCCCGGTGACGCCCTCGGCCAGCTTGCCGGTCATTTGGAAACCGATAACTTCAGGTGTCAGCATATACAACGGTTGTCCCAGCATAACCGCTTCAGCCTCAATGCCACCGACTCCCCAACCGACAACACCCAGCCCGTTTATCATAACGGTATGGCTGTCGGTACCAACCAAGGTATCCGGAAAAGCCATGCCGTCTTTCACCATAACCACTTTTGCAAGATATTCCAGGTTGACCTGGTGACAGATACCGGTGGCCGGAGGCACCACCCGGAAATTATCAAAAGCTTTCTGTCCCCAGCGAAGAAATTCATAACGTTCCCGGTTTCGTTTAAACTCCATATCCATATTAATCTTTAGCGCCTCGTCGGAAGCATAAGCATCGACCTGGACGGAGTGGTCAATAACCAAATCCACCGGTACCAGGGGATTGATTTTTTTAGGGTCGCCCCCCAGCCTTTTCATCGCCGAGCGCAAAGCCGCCAAGTCAACCACCGCTGGCACTCCGGTAAAATCCTGAAGAAGTACCCGGGCCGGCTTGAAAGGTATTTCCAGCTCGCCAACTTTTTTAGGGTCATAACCTGCCAGCTTGACCACATCTTCCTCCCGAACCACACGGCCGTCGATATTCCGTAGGACCGCTTCCAGCAAGACCTTAATGGAATAGGGCATCTTTTCCAGGCACCCGTAACCGGATAAACTATCGAGACGATATATCTTATATGTTCTTGACTTGGTTTTTAATGTCGCTTGTTCACCGACTGAAGCCATCTATTACCTCCTGAAATTACACTTTTTTATCAAAACAATTAGACAATTATATATAACATTTTCACTTAATTCAAGTACTTGACAATAAAATTAAAAAGTATTGACCTTTTTAGTGAAAATTATATTTTGCAAACCTCGAAAGTGAACGAAATCTATAACTTTCAGGGAAAAAAATGTTTTTCAAGTGTCTTAATAAGGATTCAGTGTTTATCGGAGCTCCCGCTAAGGTTAATCTTTTTCTTGAGATTTTAAACCGCCGCGAAGACGGCTATCATAATATTTATTCACTTTTCCAGACAGTTTCACTTTTTGACCGCCTTAAATTTACCCGAACCGATAATCCTGAGATATCCCTGAGCATTGAAAATAATCCCGAGCTTTCTACCGATGAAAATAACCTGGTTGTAAAAGCCTGTAATTTGATAAGAAAAGAGTATATCATTGACGACGGCCTGCAGATACACCTTCAAAAGAACATTCCGGTGGGAGCCGGCCTCGGGGGTGGTTCAAGTGATGCCGCGGCGGCAATTTTTGCCTGTAATTATCTGTTTGAATTAAACTTAAATTACCGGGAAATGGCTCGATTAGGACTGAAACTGGGTTCCGATGTGCCCTTCTTTTTTTCAAGGGGGCAGGCGGTGGTTACCGGCCGGGGGGAAAATATCGAGGAAGTCTCTTTGCCAACCGACTACTGGCTGGTCTTAATAACGCCCCATTTGACCATATCCACAGCCGAAAGCTATGGCGCTCTTAAAATTGGCTTGACAAAGCCGCCACTTCCGTTTAAGTTAAGTTGTTACGAGACGGTTGAAGAATTCGTTGAGTACCTAAAGCTCTCAAGTAATAATTTTGAGGAGGCTCATCTTTTGTCTTATCCTGTTCTGGGTAAGATTAAAGAGGAACTTTTAAAAAGTAAAGCTCTTCTCGCCCGCATGAGCGGTTCCGGTTCAACGATGTTCGGAATTTATAGAGAAGCAGCTGAATTGATTAATAACAAATTTACTGACCAGGGGGATTGGCAGGTAAACATTGTGCGGCCAATAACCCTGCCTCTAATAAAAACTAACGGAGGAGGCAGTGGTGGAGATTACTGAGATAAGGGTCACTCTAAGGAATGAACCGAAGTTAAAGGGATTTGCCAATGTGACCTTTGACAACGCGTTTGTGATTCGCGGAATGAAAATCATCCAGGGCAATAATGGTTATTTCGTTTCCATGCCGTCACGGAAGCGGCCGAACGGGACTCACCAGGATATTGCTCATCCAATCAACAGTGATATGCGCCTGTTGATTGAACGGAAAGTACTTGAGGCTTACGAACAGGAGTTGAAAAACAAGACTCTTAGTTCAAGCTAAGGCCACAACTTCCTGGGGCGTCGACAAGCGGTAAGTCACCAGCCTTTGGAGCTGGCAATCCCAGGTTCGAATCCTGGCGCCCCAGCAACTTAAATTAGCAGTAGCCTGTTTTATGATAATTTATTATCATACGACAGGTTTTGAATTTGAAGGATATTTGCGAAAATGATAGTCAGAGAAGAAATAAGACTGGTTACCGGTAATTCCAACATCAATCTGGCCAAAAAGATAGCCGCCTATATCGGTGTTGATTTAACGGACTGCACCGTAACCAGATTCTCCGATAAGGAGGTTTTCGTCCAGATAAACGAGAATATTCGCGGAGCCGACCTCTTTATCATCCAGCCAACCAATCCGCCGGCGGAAAACCTGATGGAGCTTTTGATGTTAATCGAGGCTTCACGGCGGGCCTCAGCCATGCGTATCACGGCTGTCATGCCCTATTACGGGTATGCCCGCCAGGACCGTAAAGACCGTCCCCGGGTTGCCATTACCGCCAAACTGATTGCCAATCTTATAACCACCGCCGGAGCGGACCGGATTATGACTATGGATTTACATGCCAGCCAGATCCAAGGCTTTTTTGACCTCCCCCATGACCACCTTTATTCGGCGGTCATTTTCAACAATTATATCCGCGAGACGCTTAAAATGGACAATCTGGTGGTGGTTTCCCCGGATGTCGGTTCGATAAAACTGGCCCGGGCTACAGCTACGTCGTTAAACGCCGAGCTGGCTATCGTCGACAAACGCCGCCAGCGCGCCAACGAGTCCGAGGTGATGAATCTCATCGGCGATGTCAATAATAAAAACGTCCTAATCCGAGACGATATGGTCGATACCGCCGGGACAATCTGCAATGCGGCGAAATTCATCAAACAGCGGGGCGCCAAAACCATAATTGCCGCCTGTACGCACGGTGTCCTCTCCGGCGATGCCATCAACAAAATCAATGAATCACCGATAGAAAAAATGATAATTTCCGATTCGATTGACCAGAAAGATAGAAATCTTTCGGAAAAATTTATTATATTGAGTTGTTCTGAACTTATAGGTGAAGCGATACACAGAATTTTCGATGAAGATTCCGTATCATCGTTATTTGAAGAAAAAATGCCCGCATCTTAGGGTTTTCGTTGACTAATTACTGGAGGCTATTTAAGTACCATGAAAGAAATACCGCTGACCGCCAATCTGAGAAGTGATGGCGGTAAAAATTCCGCCCGGAGAACCCGGCGGGAGGGTAAAATTCCGGGAGTTGTATACGGACCGGAAGTTCCCCCGGTCTCAATCGCCATCGATGAAAAGGTTTTCCACTCTGCTGTCAAGTCATCAACCAGCAGTACCATATATAATCTTAATCTGGATGGTAAAGAGAATAAAGTAATTCTGCGTGACATTCAACTCGACCCCGTTACCAGCCGGGTTATTCATGTAGATTTTCACGCCATTTCCATGAACCGGCCGATAAATATTTCCATCCCCATTAAATTCGTCGGTCTCGCCCGCGGTGTTAAAACCGAAGGTGGCATTATGACCGCCCCGATGCGGGAGCTTGAAATCTCCTGCCTGCCGGTCAATATTCCCGAAGCCGTGGAAGTTGACGTCAGTGATTTGGGAATCGGCGACGCCATCCACGTCCGCAATTTATCGATACCCAATGTCGAGATACTTTCCGAACCCGAGCAAACCGTAGTCGTTATCTCTTCGCCGACCATAATCAAGGCTGAGGCGGTTGCCGAAGCGCCGGCCGAAGGTGAAGCGCCGGCTGAAGGCGAAGCGGCGGCAGCTGAAGGCGAAGCAAAGGCCGAAGGTGAGGGTGCGGCTAAACCGGCCAAAGGAGCTGAAACCACCAAGCACGAGAAAAAAGAAGAGAAATCCTGATAAATTAATTCGCAAAAAAAACCGTCCCCGGGGCGGTTTTTTTTATGGGTCCGCTACATCATATCGTCGGGATCGACATCGACAATTATCTTAACCGTCGAAGGCAAACCAAAACGCGGTTTGACTGCCTCCCAGGCCAATAACAAACGAGTCAATTTCTGGACTTGCCGGGTTTTTACCAACAGGTGCCGACGATATTTTTTCCTCAGAAACCTTATCGGACAGGGAGCGGGTCCCAGTATCATGGCTTTAATCCCGGCGGCTTCAATCTGCTCGTGAAGATTCTCCCGAAATGCTCTGGCAACTTCATCCAGCCGGCTGTCATCGGGACCCGAAAAAATAAAATTTACCAGCCGGACAAAGGGAGGAAATAAACCTCTTTGCCGGGAGATTATTTCTCTCTCAAAGAAAGACCGATAATCCTGACGGGCGGCATCGGTAATTACTTCATTATCCGTATAATAAGTCTGTATCAGTACCTTCCCTTTTCGCTCCCGGCGTCCCGACCGTCCGGCCACCTGCAAAAGCCGGGCGAAAGTTTTCTCCGAAGCCCTGAAATCAGGCAGGTCCAGACCCATATCCGCTGAAAGGACGCCGACTAACGTTACTCCGGGCAAATCCAGACCTTTAGTTACCATCTGGGTACCCAGCAGAAGATTGTATTTTCTTTCAGCGAAATCAGTGAGAATTCGATAACTGTTCCGACGGCTCGAGACCGCGTCGGAATCAAACCGAACGGCCGATCCTTTTTTAAAAAGACGCGGGATGTTTTCCTCGACCTTCTGTGTCCCGGTCCCCAGATATAAAAAACGTCCGCTACCGCATTTTTCACAAGCATCATAATGAAGCCTGACATAACCGCAATAATGACAGGATAATTTATGGCCGGTCTGGTGATAGGTCAGAGTTACCCGGCACGACGGGCAGGTAGGTACATGACCACAATCGGGACATTTCAACTGTGGGGCATAACCGCGCCGGTTCAAAAAAAGAATGACCTGTTCATCCCTTTCAAGACATGCCTCAACTTCTTTTTTTAATGGATAAGACATAAAGGGTAAATCACCTTTCAGCCTTTCCGTGCGCATATCGACCAGATGTACCGCCGGCAGGGCGGCTTCTCCCGGCCGCTCCGTCAATTCAAGTAGTTGATAACGGCCGGTGCGGGCATGATAATAGGTTTCCACCGATGGCGAGGCGGAACCCAGGAGCACCGGGATATTATTTATTTTCGCCCGCATGATAGCGGCATCACGACCATTAAAGCGGGGCGTCGGGTCATCCTGTTTATAAGCACTGTCGTGTTCCTCATCGACAATTATTAAACCCGGATTGACCAGGGGAGCAAACAGGGCTGAGCGAGGCCCCACGACAATACGATACCTACCCTCGGATATCCCCCGCCAGCTCTCAAACCTTTCCCGTTCCGACATGGCTGAATGAATGACCGTTACCTTACTGCCGAAAAATCCTCTAAAATACGCCAGAATAGCTCCGGACAGTGAAATCTCCGGTGTCATAACCAGAACTGTCTTATTCTCTTTTAAAACCTCACGGGCGACGTGACAGTAAACAATGGTTTTACCGGAACCGGTGACACCATGCAGAAGATATACTTTGAAACCTGTCTTTATTTGACTAACAAGATTAGCAGTAACTTCTTCCTGCTGGGCAGTCAGTTGTAAGTCGGCAACATCAGGGCGGGGTTTGACAAAATCAAGAATCTTTCTTTCCGGTTCTTCATATTGGGGTAACAGAAGGTTACCGGCGACCGCTTTTCTTATAAAATATTCCGTCCAGCCATCGGCTTTGAGCTCTCTGCGGGTTTTAAGACCATCAAAAAAAACCAGGGTTGGTTTTTTATTCTCAAGTAACGCCGGCCAGAGGTCCGGATTAACGGCTTTAAATCCCTTCAGATATTTATTTCCTGTGAGCTTCTCGGTTCGCCATTCCTGTCGGATAATATTTTCTTTTATGAGATTCTTCAGAACCTGACCATTAAGACTGTTTATTTTAGCAACAACTACATTCGAAAGCGGTTTCCCAATTTTAATCAGCCGTTTTAATTCCGGGGGTAATAAGGCAGTTTCTGTTGTATTCCAAATTAAGCGCGCCGAATGATGCGTTTTCATTATAGGAGGTAAAGCCGCGCTGAGACAATCGGCCGGATTGGCAAAATAATAGTCAGCCAGCCACCGACATAAGCGAAACAATTCTTCGGAAAAGTAACCTACCTCATCCAGAACTCTTGTGATTTTTTTGATTTGCATCCCTTCCGTGGCTCGGGCTTTGCCCAGGTAAAAGCCGACTTTTTTTGAATGGCCAAAAGGTACCAGTACCCGCTGTCCCAATGCCAGGCCGGGGATGTTATCGGGAAGTTCATAGGTGAAGGTTTTAAGGAGTGGTCCCGAAACTGCCACCTCAATATAATTTCCGGTCAGGGTCATATTATTAAATATAAAAAAAGGCAGGCGGGTTGCCTGCCTTTTTCAGTAAAAGAAAAAATTATTTTTTCAATTCAGCCAGTTTATCCCGAACTACTTTGAGTTTTTTGTCCATTTTTAATTCCTGGTAAAGACCTTCCAGCCTTTCAAGAATATTCATATTCTCAGGTTCCAGTTCAATAACCTTTTCATAAGCACCAGCTGATTCTTTAAATTTGCGCAAATTCAGGTAACAATCCCCCAGGTAAGTCCAGTAATTACTTTCCATGGGCTCAAGTTCCGTCAGGCGAATAAAAGGAACGGTGGCTTCTTCATAACGACCCAGAATGGCCGTAACGATAGCATACTCTTCAGCGGCAAACTTATCATCGGGTTTTAATTCGAACGCTTTTTTAAAATAGACACTGGCCGAATCGAAATGCATCTGGCTTTTAGTCTGCATATCTTTGGCACAAGCCTCATTTTGGGCTTGCCGGCATAGATTAGCCGAATCACTGGCCAGGCGCCCCATCTGGTTCCAGTAGCGACCGATACTGGTCATGACCTCGGTATCATCCGGAAACTGTTCCAGAAGCTTTTTATTCAGGACATAAGCGGAATCGAACATTTCACAGTTATTGTAGCATATAGTTAAATTACGGGCATTAGCTACATCTTCGGGAGCATTCTGAACATACTCCTTAAAGTAAGGAATAGCTTCACAGAAGTTGTTCATATTGATGAAGTTATAAGCTATCTGAACGAGCAGGGGATTCCGTTCTTTCGGGGTATTGATATAATTTAAGGCTTTCTGAAGCCATTCAATCGAAGCTTTATAATCCTTCTTCTGTTCGGAAAGGGTGCCCATTACCACATAAGGTTGATAGTCAGTGGAATCGATAATGATTGCCAGATTGATGCTGTTAACACAGGAATCAGTAAAAGTTTTCAATTGTTCGTTATAAAAAACAATGGTTGCCGAATCGGATTCCGACTCCAGGTCACTTATAATCTGCTTCACTTTATTCAACTGGGCAATACCATCGTTGAAGAATTGCCGCCAGTACATCACGGCCGTGGAGTCAACCTTTTCGATATATTTTTTACAATCCTGCTTGTATTTATCATCCACTTCCTTATTGTTCTTATCACAGCATAATCTCAGACTGTCATTGTATGCGACCATCTTCTTTACATATTCCTGTTTACCGACGAGGTTGGGTGTTTTGTCAATATAATCGACATAAATCTGGGACATCCAGAAAAGACCTTCCGCATGCGGACCATAATTGATAAACAGGGAGTCAAGCATGATAATAGCCTGCTTATAGCGTTCCGGGTCACCGGAAAGAATATGGATTTTGGCCGTTTTAATATATGCCCCTACAGGCAGTTTTCTTTCTTTAGCTGTCATAGAACCGGTCAGGAAAAAACCCAGAACAACCGCCGCCAGAAAGAATCTAAGAGTTGTTTTCAAAATAAACCTCCTAAAAATACTTTCACAAATATTTTTCGGTGAATCTAACCTTTATATATAACATTGTCAACCTTCAATAATATCATCTGTAAGTAAACCTTATTTTATATTTAAGTACTTCCGTACCATCGGCTTTCACCGGTATCTCAAAAACCAGGGTGCTGGCGTCTTTCTGTTTATAAGAGAAATTGGCGCTGACGACTTCCCAGAAACCATAAAGCCTCTTTTCCACCTTCACCTTAATGCTATCTTTTTTATGATTGCGAATTTCCAGTTCATAGTCCTGTTCTTCGACTTTACTCGATATCCGATTCTGACTGACCATGGTTTCTTCAGCGGTGATATCAAAGGCGTAACCTACCTTGATATTCAATTCTTCATCCTTGGGAGTATGGTTGATACGGTCTTCACCCAGAAGTATCAGAGAACCATCATCATCAGCTTTGAACATTCGCACCCGGCCTTCGGGTAACGGCATTCCCAAACCGGTTTCTTTGGAATTTTTGAAATTGATGGCAACCTCGACTTTCTCCTGATTTTTCTCCGGCTGATAAAGGTAAGTCTTGGTTACCTTCGTCTGTGCCGGTTCGAAAAGAGAAATCTGTTTGATTTCTTTATCAGCCAAGGTGGCTTTTCGAGGGAGTGTATAAAGATGATATTCGAAAAAGGCTTTTTCTTCAAAACCGGCTCCGGCCATTTCCATATCCACAGCCATAGTCTTCATTAATCTGGGCGGCGCCACAGCACTCACCCGGCTGATATCCCCGGCAATAAGTTTCAGGGTGGCATCCTTATAAGTTTTTCCCGAGGTATTGTTGATGGCGGCCCAGCCGGAAAGGTCAAGAACCTTCTCGTTTTTATCCAACACACCCACATATTCAGCGGCCCAGTCCATACCCGAAGTCTGGTAGCCGACGCGACAATTCTGCTTGCCCTTGAAATCCGCCTGGTAAAGCCAGAACAGGGTAGGACGGGTTATCAAACCTTCTGGTAACAGCGGAAAATTAACCTCTGAGATATTGGCCAGGGTTACAATCTTGACACGGCCGTATTTTTCCTGCAAAGTAACCGCCCCGCCGCTGAAAGCCAGAAGAGTCCCGCTGTAAAGGCGGCCTTCTTTATCCACCAATTCAATCTCCTGGTCAATATACTTGGTATACATTTGCTCGGGACTGACAAGGTCAAAGGCATAATTCTGTTCCAGAATAGCAACTTTACCAGTATTTCCGACCACTTCGAATTGAACCGAATTGGCATCAATCAACGCCGGGACATCACGAAAAGCCAGCTTATCTACACCCTTGACAAATTCGAGTTCCCGGGTTTCACTGACTACTCCAAGGTTACTGTTATAAACAGTAACCGCCAGTTCATCAGCTTCCACCAGACCGGCGAAAAGCGCCAGGTAAACGAACCAACTTAAAAAAACCTTGAACATAATTATTCTCTCCTGACTTTATACAATCGTAATCTTTAAATAAAACTTCCTTTTTTATATCTATCCGTTCAGCAATGACTTAATCTGACAATAATACAACCGATCCGAAAAAATCTTCCCATTTTTTCAGTTTTTGGAGCTGAATTTTTTAATGACGGTCTGAATTTGCCGGTTCACATCCTCGGGTTGGGGTTGAAGTTCCTCCTGTGAGAAAGAGCTGTTTTGCGGGTCAATTTTATCATAAATTTGAAGGTAGAGATGATATATCATTTCCAGACTTAGGCGATAACGGGGTAAGAGCATAGTGGCTGCTCTATCAATTACATGACGGGCTTTTTTTCGATAATATTCTGCTATTTGCATATAGGTTTGAATCAAATTTCGGAAGGATTCCTTTATCTGACCGGTCGCGGCAATTTCTTTTAGTTTAAGGGGGGTCAGTGAATTCCGGGCTAGAAGGTCATCACTGAAATACTGCAGGTCGTTCAACTGGTCCTTTTGAAAATCCCTGATAATATGCACCAGGTAAGAAAAAATTGCCAGGGGACGGGCTGTCTTCCGGATATCATAGAGCGGTTCCAAATACCCCTCACGGGTTACTCGAACCCCACACAGGTGCATAAAGATTGAAGCCGGAGCGACCGCCGCTCCTCTGGTATAACGGAGAAAAGAAGTGAAATTTTTAAAGCCCCGGTGCTTTAAATCGTAAACCATGGCTTCAACCAGACTTTCCCAGGGCCACAGGGGGATTTTAAAACGCTCCAGATAATAACAAAACTCTTCTACAAACGGGTCGGAATAGTCTCTCATCCGGACCGCATTCAGCCAGCCCGTCATCATCCTTTCCAGAAAAAGCGCTTCCTCGCGGGATATGACTTTTAGAGAGGTTTTCTTATGGTCAACCAGGTCATCAATTTTCCGCATGGAACGATAAAAAACCTTAAAGGCTTTATAGCGTTCTTCTTCCCAGAGGTGAGCTCCGATATCCAGAATCGGATTGGTCAAAATGCGGCTGAAATCGACATCAGGGGCAAAATCTATTTTATCTGACCGCGGATTTTCCATATGCCCCGAATATAATATTTATTTTTTAGCATGAAATATTCTTTTTTATGAAAACATTGATAAAATAGCTGTTACTTAAAAACAAGAAACTGGTTATATTTTAATAGTTGACAATTCCAGTATAATTTACAGACCTTCCAGATATATCAAAGCGGAGGTAATAAATATGACCTCAATCGATACCATAATAAACCGACAACTTTTAAAATGGGAATTACAGCGCCGCCAGGCTGACGAGAAAAAGACAGACCGTCCCAAACCCTCGCCGATAGTAACTATCAGCCGTGAGACCGGCAGCCGGGGTTCTTATTTTGGCTCCCGTTTAGCTATGAAACTCGGTTATCAGCGTTTGCATCGGGAAATAATCGACAGTATCTGTGAATCTTCAGGTTACCGCAAAAGAATTATTGAATCTCTCGACGACCGCTTTCGGGGCAGTCTGACCATGCTGGTCGAATCCTTTTTTACCGGTCAGGCGGTCGACCATACCGATTACCACCGCCACCTGTATAAAATCGTCCTCTCCCTTTCTCATCTTGGTGGCGTGGTGCTGATGGGGCGGGGAGGTAATTTTATTCTGGGTCCGAACCGGGGTTTTCACATCCGCTTTATCTGTGACAAGGAAAAACGTATTGAAAACCTGATGAAGTTCAAAGAGCTTAAGCGGGAAGAAGCTTTGAAGGAAATTGAAATTTCGGATACCAAGCGCAGTGAATTTGCCCGGAAACTTTTTCACTGTGACATTAACCTGCCTCATTATTATGACCTGGTGCTGAACTCAACCTCAATCGACGTCGAGGAACTGGTGGATACGGCGGTTACAGCTATCCGGGGTAAGATGAACAAGCTGTTATACAGCAATAATGATTGAACCTCCGGCCATTAAAATTGTTCGGTACGCAACATCACCAGAGTACAGGCTTCTACCACTTCAATACCGTTCTTCTGAAGTTTATCTGCCAGTTCTTTATTCTCGGCGCCGGGATTGAAAATTACCCGCCGGGGTTTTAACCTCAAGATCTTATCCAGTTGTTGAGAAGATATCTTTTCCCCGACATACATCGATAACGTATCTACCTTTTCCTTTATATCGTCGAGCGATTTTACCGCCTGAAGCTGGTCAACCACATGTCCGGCAGGATGAACCGGGATAGGCAGAAACCCATGTTCCTTTAACATGCGCACCGCTTTAAAGGAATAACGTTCTTCATTGGTCGAGGCTCCCAAAACAGCTACTCTGGCACCGGCTTCAGCTCTGAGCATATTTTTCTTCCTTCATAAATAATATCATTCTCATTTTATCCTTATTAACAAAATCGGCAGGGTGTTTGTTTCCTCAAAATCACACCACCGGCAGAATGCCGTTCGGGTCGAATTTGTTTTTTATTTTGCGGGAATAAACGACATCCGCGGCGTTATCGGACTCTTCCAGCCCTTTCAGGAAATTCACCCGCTCAACGGCTGACATTTTCATCCCGACAAATTCTTCAGCGGCGGAAAGCGGCAAAGTACGAAAGGTAACCTTGACTATCAAACCCAACAGCCCCCAGGAAGAAGCAAAAATTTTGACAATATCATATCCGGCTACCGATTTGAAACATACCGAACCCGGCGTGATGATATCACCTTCCGGGGTGACTATCTCGGCTTTAATAAAATATTTTTTAATCGGCAAGAGATAATCGTTCAATGACGCCGTCAGGTTGACCGCCACCGCTCCCCCTGCTGAACCGGGATAAGACAGATAACTGTGAGGAACGAACAGGTGGTGGTTTCGAAGTTGCGGATTAAGGTCGCTAAGACGAAAACCGGCTCCTACGGTGACATATAAATCCGGCGCGACAATTTCATGAAGGGCATTCAGGCGGTCAGTTTTAATTATCAGCAGATTTTTGAGATCGCTAGCGGAGGAGTCAAGGTTGGTATCATAACCTGAAATGAACACTGGTTGCTGGAAGCGATTGGCCAGTTTGAAAAAAAAGGCGGCTTCAGCGGCGCTTTCAGGGTGGAATGCCGAATGGTCGTTCCGGCGGGTTATACGGTTTTCGGGAAACTCGTTGGCAAGCTGCTGGATAAATTCGGATTGTTCAGTCATGGACTAAAGATAGAAAAAATTCAAGGGAAGTCAACTGTCGCAGAATCTTTATCCATGGTTTTTGACATGAAACTCTTTTAATCAGGGAAATCTTAAAGTTTTTCTATAATGGTAATATCCCGACAGGCTTTTTCGTAATCTCCAGGTCGGCCGATATCCAGCCAGTAACCCTCGTAAGGGTAATAGCCGACCGGTTCTTTACGTCGCAGAAGTTCATACATCAAATCATCAAAGCCGTATTTAACACCATCGGGGACAAATTGAAGTACCGCCCGGTTAAAAACGTATATTCCCATGGAAACGGTGAAATGATATTCGGGTTTTTCCTTGAAACCCACCACAAAGCCGCTATCGGAAATTTCCATGACGCCGAAATCGACTTTTTCAAGGCGTTCCGAGGTGGCTACAGTCACCCGGGCACCGCTGTTTAAGTGATGTTCAAAAAGCCTGCCGACATCGATATCACTTAAAATATCACCATTGGCCACGATGAAATTTTCGGGAAGGTTTTTTATATATTTTAAAGGACCGACAGTAGAAAGAGGATTTTCCTCGCGGTAATAGGCCACCTCCAGCCCGAAGCGTGACCCGTCACCGACCACAGCTTCGATAAGATGTGCTAGATGGTTAAGAGCAATATGAACACGGGAGACGCCGCCCTTTTTTAACTGGCCGAGCAGGATTTCAATAATAGCCCTCTCCCCGACCGGGACCAGAGGTTTCGGCAGGGTGGTGGTATAGGGTTTTAACCTTGTTCCCTGGCCACCGGCCAGCACCACCGCTTCGATGTATCCTGCTTTACTCAAATATTGTACCTGTCATGTTTATACCGGACCAAGTTCTCAGCTTGTAAAAACCAGGCAATAGTCCGTTCCAGACCTTCAGCCAGTGACCGACGGGGTTTCCAGCCGAGAAGTTGTTGGGCCCGGGAAGCATCGCACACCAGTCTCTTAACTTCGCTGTTCTCAGGGCGTAACCGCGCCCGGTCTTCAACAAACCGTACTTTTCGTCCCATCAAAGCAGCAATCTTCTGCGCCAACTCGCCGATGGTAATATCCTGACCGGTTCCGATATTGATATTTTCCCCCGCCAGTTTTTCTTTTTGGGCGGCCAGAAGAAACGCCTCGACCATATCATCCACAAAGGTAAAATCCCGACGGGGAGTCAGCGCCCCGAGTTTAACTTCCTCCTGACCGGAAGCAATCTGCGTAATAATCGCTGGGATAACAGCGCGCGCGGATTGTCTTGGACCATAGGTGTTGAAGGGCCTGAGGATGGTCAGCGGCAATTCGTAAGACCGGCGAAAGGATTCAGCCAGGGCATCGGCGGCGATTTTACTGGCGGCGTAAGGTGATTGCGCGGTAACGGGGTGTTTTTCATCAATGGGGACTTTTTGTGCCGTACCATAAATTTCCGAAGTTGAAATATGAAAAAATTTCTCAATACCGGCCTCACGGGCGGCCAGAAGCAGATTCAATGTTCCCTTGATATTGGTATCGACAAAACTCTCCACGGCAAGGTAAGAGTAAGGGATGGATATCAGTGAAGCCAGATGAAAAAGATATGGCACACCTTCCAAGGCTTTACGTACCAGATACTGGTCACGGATATCACCCGGGCGGATCTCAACGTTTTTTATAATTTCCGGCGGTACCTGTTCCAGCCAGCCCCAATGACCGAAGGAATTGTAAAGGACGAGCGCCCGCACCCTGTAACCGGCACGTACCAGGGCTTCGACCAGATGTGAACCGATAAAACCATCCGCTCCAGTCACCAGGACTGTTTTATTCGACTGGTTCATTACCGATAACCGCTTTCACACCATATACTAAGCATAAATATCCTTAACCGAGTTTGTTGATCATTGCTTTGGCCTGGTCAAGCTCCTCGCCTTTCAAACCCATATCGATTGCTTTCTGAAGATAGGTTCGAGCCTGTTTATCACCGTTTTTGTACATGGCCAGGCCCATATAATAATAAGGCCGGGGATTATCATCAAACAGAATGATCATATTATCGGCATCATCAATAGCCATTTTGTATCGCTTATCCGCCATATTATAGTTGAACATATTAAGATAGGATTTGAACAAATAGCGTGCCTGACCGACCGCGGTCCGTACCATATTACCTGTCTTCCCCATATCCTTCTTTTCGTTCACCAGGGTAATGGAATAGAACAACTGGACAATTAAATTGTCATAATTTTCCCGGTTAAGCTTCTCAAAAAGAGCAAAAGCCTCATCTTTCTGACCCAGCCAGTACATGGCAAAAGCCTTCTGAATCTCGGCTTCGAGAAATGCCGGTTCAATCGCCAGGGCTCTTTCGGCTGTTTCCAGGGCTTTTTTGTAATTTTTCAGGTCACTTTGTGTTACCGCCGCCAGAACCAGAAAATCCGGGTTGTCAGGATTGAGTTGAAGCATCATATCGATAACCCGGCCCGTGCGGTCGGTTTCAAATTTTCGCATCAGGATGTCTATCAGGCGTTCAAAAAGAACGATATCTTTTTTCAAGGGGATAATATTTTCCTCAAATAATTTCAAACCTTCGTCATAGCGGTTCAGCTCGACCAGGCATAATGCTTTTTTAATAGCCATTCGCGGGTAACGCCGGACAAAATCAGGATATTCGTTCATTATCTGTAATGCCCGGTCATACTGTTTCAAACGGGTGAATATACCGGTCAGGTGGTCATAGGCGGGAAGGTACCAGTTATTTTCGGTCAGGACCTGGCGATACCATTTTTCTGCTTCGATATATTTATGTATAGCCTCCTCGGCGTGGACATCGGCCATAGCCGTCAGCCAGTCCGCCCGGGTATGGTAGCGATTATAATATTTTTCCATGGTCGAGTCGTACATCTCAAACCGTCCGGAATTGTGCAGTATCGAAGCCCAGGTCATAAGGTACGCTTTGGTTTCTTTACGCCAGTCGGTGATCTCATTGAACCTTTTCTCCGCCGCTACAAAATCACGAAGTCTGATTTTCATCATGGCTACCCGGTATTGCATGAAGTCGTAGAACAGCTGTTGATACTTATTCCGACTCATTATGATATTCATCCGGTCCATTTCATTATCGCAGGACATCAGATCGCGAAGTTTCGATCTTGTTTCGACATGATACCACATGGAGGTGATACTGTTAGGAAATGAATTCAGATTTATAAATGTGGCCACCGATGCCCGGTAATATTCCTGTCGGGCCATATAATAATAATACTCGAGAAAATAATAAAAGGAACGGGTTTCACCGGTAGAATCCACCCCATACATTATCCTCCGCGCGTCACTGAAATAATTATTCTCAAGACATCGGAAGAACAGGTTAAAAATATCATCGTAAGTGTGACCTTCGGCAGTGACGGCCTGGTGACTTAACATAATCGCCGAATCAACCAAGCCCTTCATCTGGTAGAACTCCGCCGCTTCGTTGTAGAAAAGAGCCGATGGAACGGCCTTTGCCAGAGACGCGGTGGCAATGGTTTCGGCGGAATCAAACTTACCTTCCTGCCATAATACTTCCGCCCGGAGAATATCATAAAGCGGTAGCTCCAGGCCCAGTTTCTGAGCCTTTTCAAGGTTAACCAGAGCCAGGTCAGTTCTGGCTAATCTGATGTAGTTTTTGGCCAGATTGAAATAAAATTTCCAATCATTTACATTAAGTTTGGCGTATTCCTCAAGCGCATAAGCCAACTCCTCTTCCGGCCCGATTCGACTGAGAATACGAATTTTCCCTTCGTGAGCCGGGGCATAGGCCGGTTCTTTTTCTATTATCAGAAAATATTTATACAGGGCGTCATAATAAAATAACTGCCGTTCCAGTACCAGCCCCTGACCATATAGAGCAATGAGGGAGTTGGGGTCTTTCTGTAAAAGGTCGCTGTAGGTTGAATCGGCGGCTTTAAATTTAAGATTTTCAACCAGTTCTAATCCGGGAAGGTCTGCCGGGCCGCTCCTGGAGGTCCTGGAACAAGCCCCAAATATAGCCACTATCAGCAGAAATACTGAAATAATCAAATGTCTCATAGTCGTCCTGTATTTTTATGTTTGAGTGAATATTTCTTTTCTTTACTTTGTTATAATAAATAAGAAAAATTGTTTTTTACAGCAAAAAATATGCTGCTTTATAAAAAAATGTTTGATAAAGCTTTATACACCCTTATATTTAATTATGACTAACCTCGAGTCAAAAAATTTATATAAATACTATCGAAAAAGGGCTGTTGTCAACGATGTTTCTGTAGTTGTCAAACCGGGCGAAGTAGTCGGACTTCTCGGTCCCAACGGAGCCGGAAAAACCACTACTTTTTATATGATAATCGGATTTATAAGACCGGACAAAGGCCAGGTGTTTCTGGACGGAAAGAATATCAACCGTCTGCCCATGTATCGACGAGCCCGTCGCGGGATAGGTTATCTAGCCCAGGAAGCCTCGGTTTTCAGAAAAATGACGGTTGAAGATAATATCATATCAGTCTTGCAGTTCCGGAATATAAGCCGAAAGGAAAGAAAAAATAAACTTGAAGAATTACTGGATGAACTGGATCTGAAACACCTTCGCAAAAACAAAGCTTATACCCTTTCGGGAGGAGAAAGACGGCGGGTGGAAATTACCCGGGCGATGGTGAATGACCCCAAATTCATTCTTCTGGATGAACCTTTTGCCGGTATTGACCCGATTGCGGTTGAGGATATTCAGAAGATAATTCGGCGCCTGGTCGAACGGGGCCTGGGCGTTTTGATAACCGACCATAATGTCAGGGAAACCTTATCGATTTGTACCCGAGCTTATATAATGTGTGACGGTAAGATACTTAAAGACGGGAGTTCCGAGTATCTGGCCAACGACCCGGAGGCGCGGAAAATTTATCTGGGAGAGAAATTTAAACTAAATTAGTGGTTTTCTTTAACGGCTGTTGAATATATGAACGAATTTACTTCGATACTTAATCAGACCATTTTTTGTTCCGATATATATAATAAAATGAGGCATTTTAAAACTCTTTTTAGATGTAGAATTTTATTATGAAGTTAGGATTAGGCTTACAATTAAAACTAAAACAGACTCTGGCGCCGCAGCTTATCCAGTCTTTGAAAATGCTGCAGATGCCTATCTTGAAATTGGAACAAACCTTACGGCACGAACTGGTTACTAATCCTCTTCTGGAAGAAGTGGAAGATGTCGATGACAGCCCTGCCGAAGAAACCGAAATCGAAGAAACCGAAGTAAAAGAAGATGAAGGGGTTGACTGGGATGAATATCTTTTTGAGGACGATGAAGGTTATAAGGTCAGGGAACAGAAGGAAAGTCATGAAGACGGTCTGGAAGGACTGGCGACGCGCCAGGAAAACCTGTATGACCATCTGACCGAGCAGTTGTCTTTTTTGAAGTTATCGGAAGAAGACCACCTCATCGGGGAGTATATAATCGGCAATATCAATCCCGACGGCTACCTGTCCATCAGTGTCGCGGAAATGGCCGCCGAACTGTCGGTCGAGGAAAGCCGGATTGACGCGGTTTTGAAAATGATACAGCGTTTTGACCCGACCGGAGTTGGTTCCCGCACGCTTCGCGAATCCCTGCTTTTACAACTTCGGGAACGAGGTCTGGAAAATACTTTAGCTTATCGCCTGGTCGATGAACATCTGGTCGAACTAGAAAAAAAATCCACGCTGCAACTATCCAAAATAATGAAAGTGCCTTTTGACAAGATTCAAAAAGCGGTGGAGATAATCAAGAGCCTGTCCCCTACACCCACCTACGGCCGTTTTGACACGGCGGCGATGCCGGTGGTGCCGGATTTAATCGTGGAAAGATACGGGGATGAATTCGTTGTTTTTCATAATGATAGAAACATCCCCCGGCTCCGTATTAACACCAACTATAAAGACCTGATCAAGAAAAACAATAAATCATCTAAAGATACCCGGGAATATATCAAGCAGAAACTGGAACAGGCCCGCTGGCTTTTGAATTCCATCAACCAGCGTCGTTCCACCATGATCAGAGTGATGGAATCGATAATTGAGGAACAGCAGGAATTTTTCAATAAAGGCTCGGCATATCTGAAACCGTTGATTATGGAAGATATCGCCAAGAAACTGGATATGAATGTCGCCACCATCAGCCGGGTCTCCAACGGGAAATATGTCCAGACTCCGCTGGGGGTTTATGAAATAAAGTATTTTTTCAATTCCGGCATCTCCCGTGACAACGGCGAGGACATGTCCAAGCGTTCGGTTAAGCAGCACATCGAAGAAATTATCAAAAAAGAAAATCCGGAAAAACCCTACTCCGACCAGGAGATATACCGGATGCTTAATGAAGAGGGAATAAAGCTGGCCCGGCGCACGGTAACCAAGTACCGGGAAGAATTGAAAATAAAACCGGCTCGTTTTAGAAAAAGAGTTAATTAATTGCCGCCAATTACAGTCGTCAATTGTATAAAAATAGGAGATAATGCGGCGAACATAGGATAAAGAATAAAACGTGCTTCGACAATTGTATCGATATTTTTTTCAAACATTGGGTATCTTCGATAAAAAAGGGGCTTCTCGTACCGGCTCACAAGTATCGGCAGTACTGGCAGTTACTCCCCGTTTTTTCCATCATAATTCTTTTGAAACGAATAAAAATGAATTAAATTATATTATGGATATAAATATAACCATGAACCGTGCATGGAAAGGAGAAAAACCATGCTGAAAAAGGTTACTGCACGTCATTTTGATTTGACTCCGGAGATAAAATCCAAAGCCGAAGCGGAAATGGAGGGGCTGACGAGATATTTCGACAATATCATATCAGCTGAATTCATTCTCGACGTGGAGCGTCATCGAAGGATGGCGGAACTCAAGGTTAAAGTATATAACAGCACCCTGTCGGGAACCGGTGATACCGACGACATGTACAACTCCATCGATATGGCCATCGACAAAGTCAAAGGCCAGTTGAAAAAACATAAAGGTAAACTTAAACGCAAAAATCCCGGAGAGATAGCTGAAAAGACGGAAGCTCTGACCCGACCGATAACCGATGTGGACGAAGTAGATATATAAAATTTTCTGGCCCATTCAATAAAAAAACCGCCTTTCCTCACACGGGCGGTTTTTTTATGCACCCGTTCATCCCCCGCGTTGAGACCAATATTCCTGCATTAAATAATAATTCATGCGGGCTTCATGATTCAGGGAAGCAATTACCGCAGTGTCCAGAGTGTTACCGGAAGACAACGCGATAAATTCACAGTCGGCGATTTCCTCGAAAGTTGCTTTCATCTTTTTTCTGCGGTTGATTATTTCCTTTCGGGTTAACGAGGTTTCCACAAGCATAAACAGCTGAGGTCGTTCCCCCCGGAAAATTTCCCGGGCATATGCCAGGGGTACGAGGGTGTAATGTCCCTTATCAATATTCAGTTCCTCCTTGATCTCTTCAGAGAGGGCGTTGTCCATAAGTTGTATCAGGTTGGCGTAACCCTTTACGAAATCGACGCCCCCGGCAACCGAGGGGCCGCGGGTATTCTCCAGCGAAGCTACCCGGGCAGAACGAGTAACCTGTAAAAGGTAACGTTTGTTTTCTTCGTTAAGCACCAGATATCCGCATACTCCGAGGCAATTAGCCAGGGGGTTTTCTTCGAGACGAGGCGAGGGATATTCAGTTTTATAGTAGTAACGCAAGGTCCCGCCTGTCTTTTTAAAGAAGGGATGCTTAAAATCAAGCGTGTACGAACTTCCCGCCACCATGCCATAGGCGACTTCCTGTACGGTCATCACCGCTGGTGATACGCTCCAATCATAGCCAGCCAGTTTCATTACTGTCGGTCCCGAATACAAACGCTTTTCAAGACGCAGTTGTTTTTCCATGAGCGCTGAATATTCGGCAATCAGAGGGTCATTAAAACAAAAACTATGAGGAAGATATTTTATTGCGATATTTTCAGGAAGAATTTTATCAGGACCGAAAAAGCGTAAAATATCATAATACCCCGAGTCGTACTCTCTATCAGGGCCGACCAGCCGCTTTTCCAATTCACCCGGATGACTGAAAAAGCGTTCCAGGAAAGCGGGCATTTCAGAATAATCTAAGTAGGGCATCACCGGAGAAAAGCAAAGCTACCCCGCACACCGCCACCACGGCACCCAGGAAAGCCCGCAGGGAAACCTTTTCTTTAAAGTATATCATGACTACCGGAATAATGAAAACCGGGGTAAGAGAATTCAGGGTGGCTGCCACCCCGGCTTCGATATATTTCACCGCCACCAGCGACATCCACACTCCGAAAAACGGACCGAAGAAAGCCCCGCTTCCGGTAAAAAGCATCGCCTTATAATTTTTCATCGCCTTGATAATAAGGTAAAATTCTCCTCTAATGACGGCAAAAAACCAAATCAGCACACCTGCCGCGAACATCCTAATAAACGAAGCCGGCATCGGCTCCACCGTCCCCCCGGCATAGAGCATCCCGTATTTCGAGAGCACCAGTCCCGACGCCTGGCCGAATGCGGCCCCCAGCCCAAGGAAGACTCCTTTTAACAAGGTCCCGGAATCGGGATGGCTTTTTTCGAGGTTAAACTGATTACTTGACTGGAAACGCCGCTCCATAATTACCCAGGAAACACCGAAAACCGTCAGAGCGATCCCTATAAGGTCAAGCCAGTGTAACTGTTCATCCAGGAAGAACCAGGCAATAAGGGTAGCCATTATGGGCGCCGTAGCATGAAGTAACATGGTCAACCGGGGACCAATCATGACCAGGGCTTTGAAACCACAGCCATCGCCTATTATCAATCCGAAAAAACCGGAAAGGGACAGCCAGAAAATCTGGGAACTATTTAGATTTCGAGGGAAAAATTCGCCGGTTGTCAGATAGAGCATCACCATATATATGATAACGGCGAATAAGAGACGAATACAGTTGACCCGGAACGACCCGATTATCCGCCCGGCTTCCGAAAAAAAGACCGCTGTAAAAGACCAGCAGAAAGCAGTCGTAAGAGCGGCAACTTCACCTATATAAGGCATTTATTGTTTTCTTAACTTTCTTAATAAAAAACTGAAAGTGATTATAATATGACATTCCCCGATTGGCAACGGTTTCGATTAAATCGTATTAAATATATTAATCGGTTTGAATTATTTAACCCGAAAGCATAAATCGTCTTGATTAACCATTTTTATTCCCTATATTATTATCAGCGTCATACCATTATGGCGGTGGGAAAATATATGAAAATAAAATTCATGGCATAAAGGCGGGTTTAAGTCCGTTCTATACATTAATCTGATAAATTATTTTTAAAATATCGAACCATATGAGGAGTTTTTATGGAAGGATTTGTATATAAGGACAAGACTTATGAGCTCGATGAAAAGGGATTCCTAAAAAACTTCGAGCAGTGGGATGAAGATTTCGCCCGGGGTATGGCTCAGAAGTTGAATTACAAGGGTGATTTAACCCGGGAACATATGGATGTTATTTTGTACATCCGGAATACTTACAAGGAAACCGGCCGCTGTCCGCTGGTATATGAGACCTGTCGCATGAACGGACTTCGAATAAAGGAAATGAAGCGTCTGTTCCCGACCGGGTACCTTCGCGGCGCCTGCCGGCTGGCAGGCATCACCTACAAAGAGGGCTACCTGGGTCAGTCGTACCTTCCCAAAACCGCCGAAGACCTCAACACTATCGCCGTTAATATGACGTACGAAGTCGACGCCCGTGGTTTTCTGGTCGACCCCCACGACTGGAATGAATATTATGCCGTTTTCCGGGCTCATGAAATGAAAATTCCTGGCGGTAAACTTCTCGAACGGCACTGGCAGGTAATCAAATACCTTCGCAACTATTTTGAAGAACACAACGAGGTTCCAACGGTTTACCAGACACTTGAAGCCAACCAGATGGAACTTGAAGAACTGGAGAAGTTGTTTCCGGACGGTTATCATCGCGGGGCGGTAAAAATCGCCGGCCTGCGTGTTCGGTAATAAACTCTTCTATAATTGAAATTTTGCCTTGAAAAAGGCAACAATCGTAAAAGCTGTTGGGGCTAAAGAAAGTTACAATAATTTCTAAATTATTACCCCGGTTGCATAACTGTATTATCAAAATTCATACCACCAAATAAGACTTAAGTTTATCTTATTGTAATTCAATAAATTAGAAAAGGTTTACCAATTAAAGGCTTCGGCATGACTTTTGTCCTGAATGATTCGGGATATTAGTTATGAAAAACTTTTTTAAAATTGGCGCCCTTCTTCTTTCCGGGTTATTTTTAATTACCTCTACCCATACCTGCCTGGCTCAGTCTCCAGCAACTATAAGCGGATTGGTAACCGATTCTGCCGGCCAACCGATACCCGGAGCCTCGGTCATATTATTTTCCGGTGACAATATCATTTCCGGGAATTCCTCTGACAACAAGGGCTTTTTCCAGTTTAAAATAAAGACCTCCGAAAATCCCCTGACACTCAAAGCTTCAGCGGTTGGTTATACGAGCCGTTCGATTTCTATCGACAGTCTTTTTCAGGAAAACATTTTTAAAATAAGCCTGACGCCGGAATTGGTTGAGGTCAAAGCCATCACGGTTAATCCTGTGGGAGTCGAAAACCCGGCGGAAGTTAAGCTGTCGGCCCGGGAGATTACGAGTACCGCCCGGCAATCGCTGGTACCGACCAATCCCGTCGGAGCGCTCAAGGAGCCGGAAATCAGCCGGCAGGGTTCGAATCACAGTTCACAAATTCGTATTAACGGCACCAATCCCAGATATTATCTCAACGGTTTGCTTCTGGGCGCCGACCCGAACCATTACGGGATGTTCACCGTTATCCCGGCGACCATGATTGATGAAATTAAATTTTATCCGCAGGGTACCCGCGCCCGCTACGCCCAGCCGTCGGCTATCGAGCTGGGCACGCCCGCTTCCTTCACGAAACACCGCCGCTTTGAAATGAATTTTTCCACCATCGAGGCAACGGGAGCCGGTTCGGTTGGAAATGAAAAATCTTTTCTCACCCTCAGTGTTCGCAAATCCGTACTGGATAAAATCGTAAAAAAATTCGATATCTCGTCCGACCGCCAGACTCTGCCGCCGACCAATTTCGCCGATTTTTTCATATTCACCGGGATAAAGCTCTCCCCTAATTACCGCCTCATGGCCGACCAGTATTACGTCCGTGATTACCTCTCCTACAATACCGCTTCTGCGGTCAATTCGACTGAAAACGTCCGGACTTTCCAGAGCACCGACGAACAATACCTGGCGGTGCGTTTCGACGCCCTGTTTGACCGGCTGCTTCTCAAACTGAGCGCCTCCCAGAAAAGAAGCCAGAAGACTTACCGCGCTCTCCCGGAAAACGAAAAGGCCGGCTCCAAAGTTTTTTTGAACCTGAGTGAAAAGCGCAAGACCAACCTGGCCAATCTGGAACTGTGCTACCTGGCTGACAAGTTTCAGGTCGATATCGGCAATCAACTTGAATACGTTTCCTACAACGAAATCGACATGAACCAGCACAACTGGAATTTCCTTCCGCCCTTCACCAACAGCGATAATCCCTACGTTTACCAGCAGGCGTTGAACGAAACCTACGCGACCTATTACAAACGGGAGAGTATTCTCAACGATGCCGTCTATGTCGCCGTGACCCGCGACGGCGGCTGGTTTAATATCGAAAGCGGGGTGAGGGCGGAATATTTCAAAAACCTGGTCGAACGCGGGCATCTTTTATGGCGACAGGCCGTGACTTTCCGCACCGGTGAGCAAAGCTACCTGAAACTTTATGCCGGGACATTCGCCGAAAGCCCGGCCAACAATATCCTGGAACCATACCAGATATTAATCACTGCCGACCTGAATAAACTTCGGCCCATAAAAACCCGCCTGGTATCGGTAAAGTGGACCCACAGCTCATTACAGGTCAGTCTGTTTGCCAAGCACATTCGAAATCTTCCGCTGGTCACGCCGGATTTCGATGAAGTTTACCAACAGGATGGTTCCATTGCTGAGGATTTCATCTCGGTGCAGTCTGCGGGCGAAGCTCGTTTTTACGGCGGGTCTTTAAGTTATGAAAAGACAAAATTTATTTTTGACCGCCTCGATTTCAGGGCATCCTATGCCTGTACCCATGCTTACCGACTTGACAACGGTGTAAATATTCCTTACGAACTCAACGCGCCGCACAAGTTTCTGGCGAAAATCGATTATCGGGTCGGGCCACGGTTTTCAATCGGGAGCGAATTGCAGGTGCGTTCCGGCTACCCCTACACGCCTTCCCGGCCGCTGCTGGTGTACAGCGAAGCCGAAACCTATACCCGGGAATATTACCATTCGGTGATAGCGATGGAGAATTCGGAGCAGTTCCCGACTAATATTTCGTTAAATTTCTACGGTAATTACAGCGTGAAAAACATCGAGTTGTTTTTTGCGGTGAGCAATGTCACCAATCACGCCAACCCGATAATCAACGCCGCCTCGGGTTACATCTACGACGCCGGCATATTGCCGACCATAGGCATCAGGTGGCGATGGTGAGGGGGGCACAATAATGAGATTACAATCCAATTTCCTCTCTTAACTGTCGCAAACCTATTTCTGAGGAATATAGTTTCCCCAAATCATCCTTATCTACAAAGTTATATCGTTCCTTATGTTCTGCAAATGAGCGTACAACCTGATTATATTTCTTCATATCAGTTGAGATTATATATAACCTTACACTGCTATAATCAAGAAGAGTTGCCAATCTTCCGAAACCAGACCAAACTCCAGTTGTTAGTTCAACCTCAAATGCCGATTCAGGTATCAAATTATCCCCTCTTGATTTAAACCATAAAACATCTATTTGTCGCAAAAGATTATACTCTGAAAATTGAAGATTAGGGCATGTTTCTAACGTAATAAGATCTTCAAGTTTTTTATCATTAAATGTTTTAGATTTATTTGGACAATATGTCTCAAATCCTCTAATGTTTCCTATTTCAATTAATCGTCCCTGTATTATTGAATGCAGACTATCTTCGACATTATTTATTTCTTTAGCTTTTACTTGGGGCGGGTTTTGCAGAAGATGCCAAGCATTAACGTATTGTTTTGTTTCGAGCCGATTATTTCGACCAGATAAAACAATATTTAAATCTCTATCGATATTGATTTTATATTCACCATTTCTATCATGGCTGATTTGAGGTAAGTGCTTAAAAAACAGTTTCGCAGGAATAATTACAGTTCTTTCTACTGAACCGCAAATGAATGCAATAAAAGGATTATCAATGTTAGCTATTTCCTCAACTGTTATATAATTAATGCCAAAAAAATACCTCCTATTACCCTCTGAAGCAGCTCGGACAAGAACATTAGCTTCTCCGATTTTATAAGTCCTAGATTTCAAGATTTTAATTAATTCTACATTGGCATTTAATTTTTTTGCATTTTCTAGGAACTCTAATGCCAATTTATCAGATGGCAGTAATTTCTTTTTTCCAATATTCATTGCTGAATTATCTCACTAAAAATGCAATTATAGATTATATCAATACTTTCACCTATTCCGAATTCTAAATGTTTCTTAACTTTTAAAATTTCATCCTCTTTCAATCCTCTCCCTAGAATTCTACTAGCTTCTAATTGCACATCTTCTTCAGTAATCGAATATAGGATTTTATCTTCATGTTTTTCATTTTCAATATCATACATAAATATTTACTCCAATAGCATTAATATCTAATTCATTTTAAAAGGATATAATCTGTGTTTTCTCACTCTGGTGTTCTATGTTTAAATGAAATATTAACTAAAAAAATAGACTATATTACAAAGTCATAACTGTCAAGGATAAAGAATGGCCTGTACATAATATTTTTTTTCATCAAATACGAATAAAAAGCATATTTCCTATGTCATTACTATTAAGACAATTAGGCTTGACTGAGAACCAGATTAGTTTCAACTCAAAATAACCCTACTCTTCCTTGGCGACGCGGGCGACGTCGGTGACTTTGTCGCCGCCTTTGAGTGTTATCAATCTCACGCCCTGCGTGTTGCGACCTATCACCTTGATTTCCTTAACCGCCTGACGGTTGGCGATACCGTGCTTGGTAATCAGAATCAGCTCGTCATCGTCAAGAACCTCCTTAATCGAGACCACCTCGCCGTTGCGCTCCGAGGTCTTGACATTTATCACGCCCTTGCCACCGCGGTTGGTAATGCGGTAATCATCAATCGAGGTTCGTTTGCCATAGCCGTTCTCGGTAACGACCAAAAGGGAACTGTTGCGTTTAACCGCCACCATGCCGATGACATAATCGCCCTTGCCCAGGTTGATACCCTTCACACCATATGCCGAGCGTCCCATCGACCGGACTTTGTTTTCCGGGAATCGAATCGCCATGCCCTTGCGGGTGGCCAGGATGATTTCATAACTGCCGTCGGTGATAACCGCCTCGATAAGCTCATCGCCTTTCTCGGGCAGGTTGATGGCATTGATGCCGGTGACGCGCGGGTTGGAAAAAGCGTCCAGGCCGGTTTTTTTGATAATGCCGTTACGGGTAGCCATCACGACAAACATCTCCGGCGAAAATTCCCGCACGCGGCAGAAAGCGGTGATGGCTTCGCCTTTGTCCATCTGGCACATGTTGACAATCGGTTTGCCCTTGGCCAGTTTACCGCCGATGGGAATCTCGTGCACTTTCACCCAGTAACAGCGGCCTTTGTTGGAGAAAAACATGATATAGTCGTGTGTGGAGGCAATAAAAAGATGTTCGGCGAAATCTTCTTCCTTGGTCTCGATACCGATAACGCCCCGGCCGCCGCGCTGCTGGCGACGGTACGCCGTGACCGACAGCCGCTTGACATAACCAAGGTGCGAGATGGTGATGACCATGTCTTCTTCGGCAATCAAATCCTCCACCGTCAGCTCTTCGGCGGCGTCCTGTATTTCGGTGCGGCGGTCATCGCCGTATTTCTTCGCCAGCTCCGACGTTTCGTCCTTGATAATCTGCAGGCGCATGGTCCGGGATTCGAGGATGGCTTTCAGTTCGCTGATTTTTTTGATAAGCGCCAGGTATTCTTCCTCGATTTTCTGCCGCTCCAGGCCGGTCAACCGCGCCAGGCGCATTTCCAGGATGGCCGTCGCCTGTTTATCGGACAGCTTGAATTTTTTCATCAAGCCCTCGTGGGCGGTCGGGGTATCCTTGGATTTCTTGATTAACTCAATGACCGCATCAATATTGTCCAGGGCGATTTTATAGCCCTCGAGAATGTGCGCCCGTTCCTCGGCTTTGAATAAATCGAATTTCGTCCGCCTGACGATGACTTCATGACGATGGTCAACGAACGCCTGGATAATTTCCTTGAGGGTAAACAGCTTCGGAACGCCCCGGTCCAGTCCGAGCATCGTAACCGAGAAAGTTGTCTGGAGCATGGTGTGGGCATAGAGCTGGTTCAACACTATCTCGGCGGGTTTATCGCGCCGCAGTTCGATAACGATACGCATGCCGTCACGGTCGGATTCATCGCGCAAATCAGAAATACCGTCAATCTTCTTATCCCTGACGAGCTCGGCTATTTTTTCCAGGAGGTTGGATTTATTTACCTGATAGGGGATTTCGGTGACAATCAGGGCTTCCTTGCCGTTCTTGGAATGTTCGGTGACCACTTTCGCCCGCAACAGAATATGTCCCCTGCCGGTCCGGTAAGCCTCGCGGATGCCCTCGCGGCCGTTGATGATGCCACCGGTGGGAAAATCGGGACCGGGCACCAAAGATATCAGATCATCATTGGTACATTCCGGTTCGTCGATAACCATAATGACCGCCCGGGCGATTTCGTTAAGGTTATGCGGCGGAATATTGGTTGCCATACCGACCGCTATCCCGGCGTTGCCGTTGCAAATGAGGTTGGGGAATTTACCTGGTAATACTTTCGGCTCCTGGAGCGTACCGTCATAGTTAGGCATAAAATCGACGGTTTCTTTTTCAAGGTCGGCCAGAAGTTCCATGGCGATGGGCGTCAGGCGGGCTTCGGTGTAACGCATCGCCGCGGCATCATCACCGTCGATAGAGCCGAAATTCCCCTGGCCCTGAATCAAGGGGTAACGCATGTTGAAATCCTGCGCCATTCGTACCAGCGTGGGATACACCACCTGCTCACCATGAGGATGGTAATTACCCGAGGTATCGCCGGCAATCTTGGCACATTTGCGGAACGGCCGTCCCGGAGCCAGGTTCAAATCATTCATGGCCACTAAAATGCGGCGATTGGAAGGTTTCAGACCATCGCGATAATCCGGCAAGGCACGATTGGTTATCACCGACATGGAATAATCGAGATAGGAGGATTTCATCTCCTCTTCAAGAAAAATAGTCTCTATTTTCTGACGCTCCAGAGTCATTAAAAATCCTTTATTTTAAAGGCAAATCCAGCATTTAATCAGTAAATCATATTAAGAATTTTATAGGTCAAAAGCAACAAAAAAGGCAGTAGTAATTGAGATTTATTATATTGGCTAACAACGGCTTACAAATGTTTTTTGGTTTGATTTTTCTCAACAAGATTTTTTTATTATCAAAGTATGGATATATGAAGGTTCTATTAAAAAGTAAATTATGAAGCCGTCTTGCGGGTTTTCACCTTTCTGATAATGCGGCTCTTATGACCTTCCTTGGAGTTTAATTCGATATAGTTATAGATACAGATATCCCAATCGATAAAATCAACGATATTAGGAACCTCGCGGGCAACCACCGCCGCCCGGCGCAGAGCGCGGATTTCTTCCTTGATATCATCTATCCTGAGCCACCGGGGTTTGCCGGTCACTTTGCGGATATGAGCCAGAATATATCGGTCAACCAGCCGCGCCCCCCGGTAAAGCCTGTTGCTGGTTAAATACCTGACCGCTTTTTGAATCTCTTTCATCAAGCCGCGGCGATACGGGAAATCTACTTTGAAAGTTACCAGGTACTGGTCCATTCCCAGTGTCCGTACCGCTTCTTCACGTAATAGTGGAAACATTTCCCGGGTTTTTTTCAGAGCCTCGACCGGGTCTTCGGCCTTGAGAAAAGCCCTTCCCCGGTTTTCCATAAACTCAAGGACAGCATCATTATAATCGATTTTATATTTCATAATTATCTTAATTATCGACAAAAAAGGACGAGAAATAAAGGCTGGCTTCTAAAAGCATTTATTTGCCGGGACAATAACACCAGTGCGAAGCTTCCCAGGGTTTGAGGCTGTTTCCGGATTCAGGATAGGTTTCATAGAAATGGAAAGCGGCGGCATTTTTTTTCAGCCACTGATAAGCGGGGGTTTTGGCAAAGAGAGCTTCACTGGGAACGAAATCAACCGCCCTTCCGGTTTCGTGCTCAGAATATCCCGGAGGCGCAACAAACCTGACAATTTTCTCAAAAGACTCGCCTTCCGCCAAGCGTCTTTCGATAATACGCCGCTGGTAAGCGGCCGAACGAAACCCGGAATCGATTATCAGCATGATACCTTCTTTACGGGCGGCTGCAGCCATTTTTAACAACGCCTCGCGGGTCTCCGGCAGGACATAAATACGGTAATTCTCGTAACACAACTCCTGGGGTAACCTGACCAGACGATTCCTATCAGCGATATCGGCGGAGTCAAGTTTATGTCCGCACCAGCGTGGTGGCACCCGGTACACCGTGGAATCGATGACGACCGTCTCCTCACATTCGGCGGATAACAATGTCTGTTCCGCGGCGAGAATAACAAAAGCGGCCAGGAACAGGTAGCCCCGCCGCTTGATAAAGTTCCTTACAGACATATTAACCGGGGCGCTCGTTACCCGGCATAACGGAGTTTGCTGTTATATGAATTCATCAGAACAGCATCGACATCGTCAATATAAGCCGCCACGACCTCAGCGATAAAAACCGTATGATTACCGGTAACGACCGTATTTACGATTTTACAATCAAGGTAGCCTTCCATACCATTTAAGAGCGGCGTAGCGGTAACCGGCGAGGGTTCAATATCGGCGGTTTTCAATTTACCGTAACCGGATTCGGCCGGTCCGTAGTATTTCTTGGCGATAGACTCATGGTCCCGGCCGATAAAATTTACCACAAAAGCCCCGTGCTCTTTCAGCAGCGGCACCGACTGGTGTTTATTGTTCACGGCAATCATGACCATCGGCGGCACGGAACTCACCTGGGAAACCCAGCTGGCGGTAAAGGCGTTGCCATCGTTACCCTTGCCCATCGAAACGACATAGACACCGTATTCAAGTTTCCTTAGAACCTTTTTGATATCTTTCGAACTTGCCATTAACCATTTCCTTAGATCGGAAGAGCACACGTCTGAACTCCAGTCACCGCTCATTAT
>CAZUAS010000021.1:0-8172 GCA_964618515.1 uncultured Ignavibacteriales bacterium
TTCGTAAACGTTACTAAGAACTAATCCGTAGATTGATAAGTACTCTGATGTAGAACTTGTTCATTCCGCTGCATCTTTTTAAAACGCGTATGGCATGACTTGCACCGCTTCGGATCCTCGGTATAGCCACGCTCGGCGAAATATTGTTGAGCGGCGGTAGTAAAAACAAACTCTTCACCACACTCGCAACAGATTAGAACCCGCGGTTCAAACCTGTTACCCATAGAGATCCCCCTCTCTTTTGGTTGGTTCAAATCAGCTTCCTTGCTGATTAAACACAAGGTAAAAATTGTGTAAGCTATTTATAGGTTTCGCTTAAAATTATGTCAACAAAAAAAATTGTTTTCCGGTATTTATTAAAAAAACATCGACAACATCATCTTAATATGCCCCGATAACAGACACGTAAAAATCGACAAAAAATGACACGATAAATGTTTTATGGCGGTTCTATGCGATATTTTAAGTTTTAAGGGGAATTAGTTTGAGTCTTGCTGTTATCCGGGGGCACCGGTTTTAAGTTCAAAAATACTGGCCGGTACCAATTGAAAATTCCCACTTTTTATCTTCACGTAATGCCAGGTCAATACGCAGAATTTTACTTTTAGCGGCTTTTTCAAAAGAAATACGAAGTCCGCATCCGATACTCCAGTAATAATCCTTAAGACGCATCGGTTCCCCGGCTTTCCAGGTTCTACCCCAGTCAGCAAAAACCGCTCCGCCAAAAATCACCGATAGAATTTCCAGGTCGGAATAAAAACGACCTTCCAGATTGAATACATTCATGCGGTCACCGGTCAGAAAATACTTGTTATACCCGCGCAAAGCATTGCTGCCGCCCATAATTAAATCGGAGGTGTTCTCAAGACGCCAGTCGGAAAGGTACATCCCTCGAAATGCCAGCGTAAAAAAACTTATTTGATTGTTATAGTACCGGAAAGTAAACTGGGCTAAATGTCTCAAATCCTTATCATGGCGGTATTTTATCAGGCGGTTATAACCGACCAGCACCAGGTTACCCCGGTAAAAAGCCCCCAGGGAACCCGTAAGGATGATATGATCATAGAGATGATTATTAAAGTCCGGCTTAAATGCCCGCCCCCACGACAATTCGAACCTCTCCCCCAGGGTAACATCCTCGGTATAACTGAAGCCGTTGATGCGTCTAAGTTTGATGAATTTTAAATTTTCCAGAAAAACACCCGGTGTCAGCTGGTGGTACACTGTATCATCAGGAAAAGTAAAATTGATAGCCGGGTCGAAAACAACGCGGTCATAGGTACGTTCGTAATGATAATCATAAGACAAATTTATGCCTATTTTCCTGGCATATTCCCCCCATCGATAGCTCAGGTAAAATGAGTTGATATCTCCGGAATAATTTGATTGCGCTTTTTTCAGGTCATCGACATATATATCCCGCCGTCCGCCCCGATTCGTATAAGACAGGCTGTAGGAAAAACTCTGGTTCAAGTTATAATAGGGACGACCCAGATAAATCTGCCTTATTCTGTTGACCGGCTCGTCACTGTAAGTCAGATTGACATATAACGGACGCCCCCCCAGTCTTTCATCGATAAAACTGGCTTTAAAGAAATTGTCATCATTTTCCTGAAAAAAGTAATCACAGGTTATCAGTTGATTATAACCAAGGAAATTTTTTTCTTCAAAGCCCACCTGGTAATTGGTTTCATCGCCATCATGCCTGATAGTCATCCCGCCCAGCAGGCTCCACTGGTCGATGGTTATTACCCGGACCAGCAAAGTCCCATCGGCGAGAAGTTCCGGTTTCACCCAGGCGTCATAAAGGACATAACGGGCTCGTAAATTACGCCCGGTTTCCTCGGCCAGCAGCGCTGAATAAGGTTCGCCGACCTTGAAGAGAAGTTCCCGTTTAATTACAGCCGCCCGGGTGACTATATGCAGTCTGTTGGCGATTTTAAAAATAAAGTTGTTGTATCTTTTCTCGGAAGTATTGTAAATGTTGCGATTTTCTATAACAATACTGTCGATAAGAAGACCATCGAAATTTATACTGGTGTCGATATCTTTATCGCCGGCGATAAAACGGTCGTTTAAAAGGTTATCTGGAAAAACGTGGCTAATACCGGTCAATAAAAACAAAAGTATAATCTTAAGTTTCAGCACCTATTCAAACTCCAAAACATTAAATTACTTAAATTTCTTTTTCCGAGTCAACAAAAGAGAGCTTGTGGTCTGTCAGTTCAAATCATCCTCAAGTAATAATATGAACCGGTCGATATTATAATGAATCAATAATTAACTTAAAACGAAGCCATGATTAAAAAGAAAATCGGTGACCTGTTAATAGAAAAGGGTTATATAAACCAGGAACAACTGGATGTAGCCTTAAAGGAACAGCTTTCCACGGGCAAGCGGCTGGGTTCCATACTAATCGAAAAGGGCATTATAACCGAGGAGCAACTGACCTCGTGCGTATCCGAGCGCCTGGCTATCCCCAAGCTTTCGTTATCATCGATGGTAATTCACCCGCATGTCATAAAGCGCGTTAACGTGGAACTGGCGCGGCGATACACTCTGATTCCGATTTTTTATATCGGCAATACCCTGACAATTGCCATGGCAGACCCCCTTAATATAATAGCCATCGACCAGGTCAAATACCAGACCGGATGCGAAATTAAAAGAGCCATCGCCAGCAGTTCCGAGATAAAAGCCGCCATCGAAAAATATTATTCCGTGGCCGATTCACTTAACGAATTCCAGGATAAAAACACCCAGGACAAAGCCGCCGAGCTGGCTTCGGCCATAAAACAGAACCCCCCAGCCGAAGAACTCGAAACGCCGATTATCAAACTGGTTACCATGATAATTTCCAAAGCGGTCAACGAGAAAGCCAGCGATATTCATATCGAACCTGACGAGGATACGCTGCGGATCCGTTACCGGGTGAACGGCGTTATGCGCGAGGAAGCCGCTCCCCCGAAATCCATCCAGAATGAAGTCATTTCACGAATTAAAATAATGGCCGACCTCGATGTTTCCGAAAAAAGACTTCCGCAGGACGGCCGTTTTATCGCCAATGTCGACGGCAACATAATCGATCTGCGGGTTTCCACCCTGCCCACCATCCACGGTGAAAAAATCGTTTTGCGGGTCCTCGACCGCCGCAGCCTGTACCTGTCCTTCAGGGAACTGGGTTTCAGCGAACATCTGCAGAAAGAATGGCTTAATGTCGTTTATAAACCCGAAGGCCTGGTTCTCATTTCCGGGCCGACTTCGAGCGGTAAAACCTCGACCCTGTACACCACACTCCAGGAAATCAACTCCATCGAAAAAAATATAATTACCGTCGAAGACCCGGTGGAATATTCCCTGCCGCTTATAAATCAAATTCAGATAAATGAAAAGGCCGGCCTTAATTTTCCCTCCACCCTTCGAGCTATTCTTCGCCAGAATCCCGATGTCCTGATGATCGGTGAGATTCGCGATATCGAGACGGCCCGGATGGCGATTCGTTCTTCCCTGACCGGTCATCTGGTCTTCTCCACCATTCACACCAACGACGCCGCCTCGACCATTACCCGCCTTCTGGATATGGGTATCGAAAACTACCTGGTGACATCAGCTTTGAAAGGGGTTCTTTCACAACGCCTGGTACGGACCAACTGCCCGCATTGTCTGGAAAGTTATAAGCCGACCGAAAACGTCCTCGAGCGAGCCGGCCTGTTGCGTCGAGCCGGTGAATTTAATTTTCGCAAAGGATACGGCTGTAATCAGTGCAAGGGTACCGGTTTCAAAAATCTCACCGGCATTTTCGAGTTCATAAAAATAACGCCGGAAATCACTGAATTGATTCTGAGCAATGCCTCCTTAAGCCGGATAATCGAAGCCGCTTATAAATCAGGATTCAAACCGCTTTTCGAGACGGGCTTGGAAAAGGTCAAAGAAGGTACTGTCTGCCTCGAGGAACTTTTAAAAGAAACTTCCCACCTCGAAAACAGTTCCGTTCCAGAACCCATAAAAGAGGCCACTCTGGTCAATGCCGGTCAGGTATAAATATCGCGCCGTCGCCCATGACGGAAAAGTACACAAAGGCGTTATCACATCTCAGAACAGTGAGGCGGTTGAACAAATACTGGCTCAGCAGAATCTCTATCCGGTAACAATAGTCCCCATAAAGGAAACGAAAGCCCTATCCTTCTTCGGTTTTTTAAAAGGGGTGGATTATGACAAACTGATCAGTTTTACGACCAGTCTTTCCACCCTGCACAAAGCCGGGGTGCCGCTGTTACGAGCCCTTTCCATTATCAAAATCGGCCACGAGAACAGCCGCTTCAATTATGCTCTGGGCCAGATTAAAGCTGATATCCGCTCCGGGAAACCTCTTTCCGAAGCCATGGCTGAATTCGGCGATCTCTTTTCACGGGTTTATATTGCCAGTATCGCCGCTGGTGAAGAATCCGGCAAACTCGATTATACCCTCGATGAAATGGCTGATATTCTTGAAAAGGAAATGGAGATGAATCGCCAGATTAAACTGGCTATTCGCTATCCCCTGATTGTCATCACCGTTATCATCGCCGCTTTCGTCATCATGATGACCTATGTAATACCCCGGTTTGTCGATTTTTATTCTTCGTTCGGAGCACAACTTCCCGCCCCCACCCGTCTGATGATAGCCGTCAGCAACGCCGTCACGAATTACTGGCCACCGGTACTGGGTCTGCTGGTCGTATTTGGTTTTACATTCAAAAAAATGATAAGTCAGGAAAAGGGACGCCTGTGGTTTGACCGCCAGCTTTTAAAGCTACCTATTTTCGGACAACTAATTATTAAAGGCAACATTGCTCGCTTTGCCATGATGTTTAAAATTCTCTTCAAATCCGGATTACCGATTATCAAATCGCTCGATATTCTGGCGGCGACCATTAAAAACACTGTTATTGAACAGGAAATCAATCAACTGGGGGACCTGTTCAAGAAAGGTCGAGAAATAAGACTTCCCAACCCCAACCTTAATTACATGCCAGACATGGCCTTACAAATGATGGCAATTGGCCTTGAATCCGGCTCACTGGATGAAATGCTGGGTGAAATCGGAAAACATTATACCAAAGAAGTCGGTTATACCGCCCGTCAGCTGGTTTCCATAGTTGAACCTATTCTAACCCTCATCTTGGGTATTTTCGTGCTTATACTAGCGCTATCTATCTTCTTACCAATGTGGAATTTAATCAAAGTTTTTCAGGGATAAAACTGAAGATTACCGGTTGACCTTCCGATAATATAAAAAAATATATAATCATTAAAAAAAGTTATTATTCGGGAGGAAAACTCATGTATTCCAAGGCGAACCAAAAAGGTTTTACACTGATCGAACTGGTTATCATCATTGTCATTCTGGGTATTCTGGCGGCGGTAGCCATTCCCAAATACCAGGATATTTCCAGCGAAGCCAGGGAAGCCTCCTGCCGGGCTTCACTGGGCGGTCTGCGGTCAGCTATTACTATCTTTTATGCTAATCAGGCCGTAACCACCGGTACGGCAACCTGGCCCACTCACGGGGAACTGAGCACTATCGGTATGGTGATGGAACAGTCTATTCCCAAGAATCCTTATCAGAATGACGCTAATTACCCTGATTCCGTTCTTGATGCCGACGCCGCCGGTATAACGAAAGGACAGACCTCAGGTACCAATTGCGGCTGGGCTTATTCCGCCACTACCGGAGAAATCTGGGCTAATACCGCCGTGGCCAATGAAAATAACTGGTAACAAAACCTTATGGTAACCGGTTCAAAGAACACGGCAACACTGACAGATTACCGGGGTTTTACCCTCATTGAACTGGTCATTATAATTGTAATCCTGGGTATTCTGGCCACCGTGGCAATACCCAGGTTTGGTGAAATAATAAACAGTTCTAAAATTAATGCCACAAAGCAGGAGATGGATGCTCTTAAGAAAGCTATTGTGGGGAACCCTGCCGTTGTGGCCGGGGGTGAATACATCGACCGGGGATTCGAGGGCGATGTCGGCTTTGTCCCTTCCCGACTGGCTGACCTGGTTATCAAACCGGATTCCATTAATGGATACGACCGGTTAACCCGGCTGGGCTGGAATGGTCCTTATATCGACAGTTCCGAAAGTCATTACCTGACCGACGCTTGGGGTAATAATTATATCTATCAGCCTGCTAACCGCTGTCTTATTTCAACCGGAGGCGGAACTGACAGCATTATCGTAAATTTTTAAACAAAAGTAACCTGTATGCCGGCTAATAAAACTGCTTCTGTATCAAATAAATCATCCCTCATATCCCCGGAGAACAGCCAGCCGGCGGAATCATTGACCATTAAGGAAAAAGTTGTCAAATCCCGAAGTCGTTTTTTCTACGGCCGCCTTCTGGCATTCGCCTTCAATAGTAATTCCATCGAGATGGCTACCGTTCTCCGATATGGTCGAAAGGTTAAACTGCTTGACATACGCAAGGTCTATATCCCCGAAGAGAACCGAACCGACCAGGATAAAAGTTCTTTTATATGTCGCGTAATTGAAGAATATTACCAGGAACTGGGGAAAAAATGTAAAAAAATAATTGTATCCGCCTCCGGTCAGGAAACTGTCTTCCGTACCGTCACTCTGCCCCGGATGAAAAAAAAAGAACTTAAAGCCGCCCTGGAATTCGAAATAAAAAAACAAATTCCTTTTCCCCTCGAGGAATGTTATTACAACTATCGCCCGATAGCCCGGATTACCAAAAACGGTCGGGAATACCTGAAGTTATCAGTGCATGCTATAAGTCAGCGCTATGTCAGGGAAATTTTAACTCCTTTTCGAAACCTGAACCTGAAAGTCACCTGCCTGTATAACACTCAGGATGTCATCGGGGAATTGCTCTCACGTTTACCGTTCTTCCGGAAAGATACCAATTACGCCCTTTTAAATATCAGTAAAAACAATTCTCAGATATCCTATTACTGCGGCTCAACGCTTGAATTTACCCATGTCTCGTCGCTGGGGTCGTCCCTGCTCAGCCATCGTTTCGATGATGCCAAGTTTGAAAATTTCACGGAACTTCTGGCGGATGAAATCCAGAACTCCCTGGATTATTATACCGGTCAATACTCCAGCCATTTTACCAATCGTGTCTTCATCTATGGCGATATGTCCTATGCCGACGAGCTTATTGCTCTTTTGAGTAACCGCTTTGGTTTTGAATTCTCGCGCTTCCCGGCCGAGAATCTCGATTTCTGTCAGGACAAAGAGGATGAACTTTCTTACTCCCTGCCGGTCAGCCTGGCAGTTATCGCGGCGGCCAGCAGCACAACGCGGCTGGCCAATCTCCTGCCCCCCGAACAGCTTCTCGAACAACGAAAAAAAATCATTGACCGGGTCGGCCGGCTCGGTCTGATTTCCCTGGCGGCTCTGTTCTTTTATAACAGCTACATTGACCGGGCACGTTTGAAAATAGACCAGACTTTTCTCAGCGATTTGGAACAAAAAATCGCCGCTTATGAAAATTCACAGGCTTATGATACCTATAATATTTTAAAACGGCGAATCGCCGTCGATAAATTATACCTTGAAAAAATCAAAGAAAAATCAAGCTATCTCGGTCTTAACCTGAAAGAATTGTCTCTGCTGACCCCGGCTACGATTCGCCTTTATAATTTTGAATATAATCCCACCCTGCCTGAAAATAATATCATTCTTTACGGCGTGGTGAACACGGTGGAAGTGCCACCGGAGCTGGTTCTGGCCGAATATGTCGAAACCCTGAACCATTCGCCCTTTTTCGACCACGTTAAAGTCACCCGGCATATCAAGAACCTTACCAAAACCGGTTTTGAGCTGGATTTCCAGATAAGTTTACAGGGGATAATATGAGAACCCGGCTTTTTATATACTACACCCTCGCGACAGCGATAATCTGCGCCTGGTTTCTCCTTTTTCATTTGCCGACCGACAAAAAAATCCAGCTGACAAAACAGCAGATAATTGAAAAGCAGAACCGCTTTGCCGATTTCAATAAAACATTGGCGGAACTCACCAACTACGTTCAAACCAGCAGTAATCTGGAATCGCATAAGATCGAGTTAAGCACCCGGTTATATTCAAAAAATGAAATATTGAAGCTGTTTCGACAGCTCGAGAGCGATGCCATAAGGAATAATCTTAAAATAA
>CAZUAS010000021.1:8182-35736 GCA_964618515.1 uncultured Ignavibacteriales bacterium
AACGGAAATCATCCCGCCACTGGAAGAACTTCTGGAATTAAACAAAACCGTTCCCAACTCGGAAGAACCGTTGTTTTTAAACATTACTTTGAAACTGGAAGGCAACTACATCAATTTCGGAAAATACATAATCCAACTGGAAAGAGCTTCTTTTTTCAGAGGTATTAATTTCTGCCGTTTGAACAGTCCCCAGAATAATCCGACCGGTTTGAGTATGGCGGTAGCTTTCAAAGCTTTGCTGGGACATATCGGGGATAACAAATGAACGAAAAAACGCGTAAAAAGATTGTTTTCGCGGCACTGATAATAGCGGTCATCTGGGGTTATTTCAATTATGAACATCCTGAAAAACCCGTCGCAAATCCGACCCTTTTGAAAGTCACTCCAACAGCTACGGGTTCTCCCCACAAAACCTCTTTAGCCGGCGACCTTATTGAAGAAAAAAACGCCGCCGCCTGGGGAAACGACCCCTTCAGGATAAAAAACGGCAAGCAGGTTACCCGCCAGGGCGGTAACTGGGTGGTCACCGGGATACTCTACCATGAAACCACACCACTGGCTTATATCAACCGCACACCCGTGCGCGTCGGTGATACTATCGATAATGCCCGCGTTCAGAAAATTGAAAAAAATTATGTCACTCTCCAATATAATGGACAGGAAGTAAAAATATATTTTGCTGAAGGTTAGATAAAATGAGAAAGATAATTATTGTTTTAATATCGATATTTCTAATTATGCTCATCGCCGCCGGTAAACCTCAGGCCGGGTCGGATAAAATCTCTCTGAAACTTAAAGCGGTGCCGCTGGTCGATGTCCTGAATATGATCGCCCTGCAATACAAACTTAATTTAGTCGTCTCCGGCGAAGTTGCCGGAGAAGTGACCATTCACCTTGAAAATGTCGATATCTTCACCGCCCTTAATACCATACTAAATGCCAACGGTTATAATTATTTTATCAAGGACGATGTCGTGGTAGTAAAACCCCGGGAAATAGACGCCGAGGGGGAATATCAATCACAACTGGTCATCCTCAAATATATCAGTCCCGAAACCGCCCGCAAGGCTCTGGAACCGCGTCTTACCCCGAAAGGAAAAATCATTATTCTTGACCCGGCTGCGGATGACAGGCAAAATATGCCTAAGAACTTCCAGGCTAACCGCATTCTGATAACGGAACGAATCACCCTGATAAGCGAACTTTTGCAGATTATAAGAGAAATCGATGTGCCCGAGCGGCTTATACAAATTGAAGCCAAAATCATTGAGACCACCCTGGATAACAGCTCCAAACTTGGTTTCCTGTGGCCCTCGGCGGTCTCAGCCAAAATGAATGATGCCGAAGGCCTGACAACTACTGAATCTTCCACCACGACCACTACTGCAACCAGCCCGGCCGGCATATACGATTTCGAAAGCGAAAGCGGCAACTGGGGCAAACTCTCCGTTCAGGAACTAAGCCTGGTACTCGACCTGCTGAAAAAAACTGACAATACCAAAATCATCTCCGACCCGCATATCACCACCCTGGAAAATCACGAAGCCGAGATTGGGGTCGAGACGGTCTATCCTATCCAGACTATCAACCGCTTTTCCGAAGGCGCGGTTATCCAGGATATTGTCACCTTCCAGGATGTAAAAGTAGGGATAACGCTGAAAGTCACGCCGCGTATAAACGTCGACGGGAAAATTACGCTGGAAGTCAATCCGACTATTGAAGATATTATCGGTTATGCCGGTACGGAAGAAGGCAACCGTAAACCAATCAAAACCGCCCGTACGGTTAAAACCCGCATCACCGTCGATGACGGCGAAACTATCGCCCTGGGCGGTCTTTTAAAAGAAAATGAAATTAAAATTGAACAGAAGGTGCCGCTTCTGGGATATATCCCGATCCTCGGACGACTATTATTCACTAATAAGTCGATTGAGAAGAAAACGACGGATTTAATAATCCTGATAACGCCGCGGATAGTCAAGTAAACTACCGGGCGAGCCGCCATCGCTGAGAACGGCTGAAATACAGGTGCAGGGTGAAGACCAGTAAAAACAGGTCAAAGATTATTGACCTCCAGGCTTTATAAGAAGCCGCCCCGGAGGCTTTGAAACAACCGCAATCAATACTTAATCCCCGGTATATCGTCGTATATAAGGCAATTACAAAAACAATTGTCAATACATTAGCCCAGATAACCGCCCCCCTATAATGGATTCCGAATATCAACGCCAGACCGCAAATAAGTTCCAGCCAGGGCAATATCAGGGCAATTAAATTGATTAAATTCCCCGGAACGAGATGATAAAACCAGATGGAGCGGGCGAAGGAGCCGGGTTCAATTACCTTATAAAACGAGGCATAAATAAAAACAATCCCGACCACCAAACGTGAAATCATGGTAAGCAAATCGTTATCGATTAGCCGCCGCAATTTTTTCTCCTTTCCATCTCAAGACCGAAACGTTCCCATTCACGCGAACCTCCGAAAAAGATAGTGACATCGGAATATCCATTTTCAGCCAGATTTCGCGCCAGATGAAGTGACTGGTCACATTCTTCGCCGGAACAAAAGACCACGATAGGCTGGTCGAAAGCAACATGACCCAGAGAAGAATCAAAATACAACTTTAAGTCGCCGTCCGGCAGGTAATCAAAAGGGATGTTGATTGAGCCGGGAATGGTACCGCACTCGAATTCTTCCCGGTCACGGGCATCAATAAAAATAGTCCGTCTGGTACTGTGTTCAAAATGGGCGGTATTTATATCGATAAAGGGCGGGTCATTTTCATCAGCATCAGGCGGAATTATCGGACCATCGCTACCCGACAGATTCCGGTAAACACCGATATACTCTATCTTGTTGGGGGAAAACAGATTGGCTCCCAAGCCAAGAATCGTTGCTATGACCAGTAATAATATCGCCTGCTTAATCGCCATTACCCGATGTTCGTTTTGCTTAACAATTACTATTGTATTATACTAACTTAAAGTGCGGAAAGCTAAATTAATTTAAATAAAAAAAACAGGGCTCAAAAGGTTGAGCCCTGCAAAATTTAAACAGAAATTACAGGACGATACTGACACTAACAATTATAATTGACGTCGAAAAAACTGCTTACAGCAACATTCTTCTTGAAACTTGAATTTATCAAGGTGTATTGCCCATTCAAAATTTTTCCGACTACGGCAGCAAATTTGTTTGGAGTTAACACCTGTAAACCATATAAGTGCCAGTAATCCTTTTCACCAACGGCCGCAAAATTTTCGGCCTCTTTTCTCTTTGGCATAACGACTCCCTATTTATGTTATCTCCCCTATTACATTGGCGGTTGCGGGAGTATGTTGTTATCAAGGATATAGCAACCTCATTCATAAGTATCAATGTCACCGTTGATACCAATTAGAGACAGATAACAACATAAAAGGGACCAAAAGATTACTTCCTATCACCTCCTTTATAGACCAAAAGGTTTCAAGGTGCTACAGAAAATTCTATTACCCCATTTTATACTAAAAATAATACGCTTACCTGTCAAGAGAAATTTGCAGACTTTTTGAAATAAAATTTTTTAAATTGGTTTCAGTCTATCAGTAATTTGTTTAACTTCTTGATAGCCCGTTGCTTATATATATTTACCACCTGCTGGGTGATGCCCAGGATATGGGCTATTTCCCGTTCCTTTTTCCCGTTTAGGAAATATTTCATAACCTGTTCCTGGCGCGGTGAAAGCGAATTGTCGATATGCCACTTGAGGTCATGACGTAATTTATCAACCGATAGATTTTCACTGGCGTATAACCTCAATAAAAGTTTCCCGATCAATATTTCAGTGTTCTCCATCTCTTTCCTTGGCGCCATAAATCAATTCCCGGTCAATAATTCAAGTTGTTTTTTTTTCTAATCTTATCAAGTTCGCTTACGGTAATGGCAAACTTCTGAGCCGTCTCTTCTCTTATCTCTGTCAAGGCTACTCTTCTTTCGTAATTGGAAAGGTCACCGGGAAGTTCCGAATATCGTTTCTTATAATAGTTTAAAATCAGGGCGTGCTTATCCGTAAGTGAACTTTCTTTTTTATCCGGCGACTGCAATTTCATTATTTTCTGCTCCTGAAGGGAAACGACTTCTTTCAGGGAATCAATGGTACCGGCATAAGTTTGTTCGGTTTGCTCAATCTTACTGGAAAATTCAAGTCCTTGACTGTCAATGAGTTGTCTGAGTGAATCGACTTCACTGCTGAGCTTTTCAACCCCCCGGGTTCCTTCTTCATACCCTTTTTCATAACGGTTTTGCTCGCGGGTTTCCTGACGATGCACCTGATAATAACTGATGGCAATCACTATTATCAGAAGTAATACGGCCAGAAAAATTTTTTTCATACTTTCATTCTCCTGACCGGTATATAATTTCGATAAATTTTTAATGTCAAGTTTGAACTTTTTCGATAAAAAAACAGTCCGGTACAAACAGTTTAACAGGCTGGCTAAGTTTATATGTAAACGTAAGATAATTTCTGAAAAACGTCTTAATCCTCGACGACTTTCTCCTCAAGGCTCTTTAATGAAAGGTGCTCTTTCTTAAGATAATAAAAGCCCATGACGGTCACGACAATATACTGGGTGGCATGCAATACAATAGCAAACGACAGGGCGTCTTCTTTACCAATACCATAAATTGACAACGTCAGAAAAGTGCCGGCATGATAAACCCCGATGAACCCGGGTGATGATGGAATAAGAATCGAGATGGAAACAATTACCAGCAGAACAAACGAAGCCTCCAGGGGCAAATCGAAACCAAAAGCGATAAAGACGAAATAATTGGACAGGCCCATGATAATCCAGATAATCATGGTTTGAACGGCCACCAGAGTGAGCATTTTCATATCGGTGATAAATTCCAGCCCACGAGAAAATTTGATGACAATCGAAAGAATTTTTTCCTTCTGTTTTTCAGGTAAGAAAAAGAACACCTTAAGGATCATTTTTCCGGACGGGACCGGTTTGACAGCCAGAATAATTATGAAAAAAATACCTAAAAGAGCAACGGCGGCGGTGAGGTAAGTACCGGTGCGGATATTATCCGGAATTATGGGGTGTGAGACGGCCAGAACGGCACCGAAAATCAAAAGCAAAGCCACCAGGTCAAAGACCATTCTTTCCACGAAAATATTTGCCAGCGAAGCGGATTTGGTGATACCGCGGTCCTGCACCGACAACGAGTACGCCCGAACAAACTCACCCAACCGCAAAGGGAGAATATTATTGGCCATAAAACCGATGCAGGTAGCAGCCATGAGTTTGTGAAAAGCGACTTCCTTGACCGGGCGTATCATATATTTCCAGCGGTACGCGCGAAGGTACATGGTGAAAATTATCAGCAGAATATTAGGGGTCAGCCAGAGGTAATTGGCACTTTTCAAAGCGGCCAGCAATTCCTTAAAATCAATATTATAAAACAAAGCCGCCAGGAGTATCACTGATACCAGAAAACCAAAAAGAATATACAGGTTTTTTTTCTGTTTTATATTCATTATTATGATTTTAAAACTTCCTCTAAAACCGCTTCAAATTTTTTAGCGGCGTGATCCCAGTTAAATGTTTCCGCCCACTCCAGCGCCTGTTTTTCCAGTTTTGAACGAAGATTATCATCCCGCAACAATAGCAGGATTTTATCCGCCAACTGGTCGATATTACCGTATTCATACAAAAAGCCGGTTTGTCCGTCCCTGACGGAATCTTTCAATCCCGGTACGTCAGATGCCACCACCACCGTCCCCACCGAATTGGCTTCGATATTGGTCAAACCCCAGCCTTCCTTCAACGAGGGCAGTACCGCAACATGGGCCCGGCGCATCCGCTCCACCTTATCTTCCGTACTGACGAATCCGGGGAATTCTATCTCCGCTTCCAAGCCCAGCGAGACGGCCAGTTTTTTTAACGGTGTCAGATAATCCCCGGTCCCGACAATCATCAGCCGGGCATCCGGTAAGATACTTTTAATCTTTTTAAAGGCGGTTATCAAATGTTGAATCGATTTATATTTTTTTATCCGCCCGAGATACAAAATGGTCGGTTTTTCATACTTTTTTACTTGAGGGTCGAAAGAATAACGAACCCGGTCGATGCCACAGTGAATCACCGAAATATCCTCCCTGGGGACACCCCTGACGGCAATATCATCAGCCGTGGATTCTGATATGACATTGTATTTTTTCCCCCGGTAAACATAAATCAGAGGTTTTTCCGCTAGATAAATATATGTCCCCAGGACAAAATTTATTTCCTGGAAAACGGTAGTGGCAAAAAGATGAGGAATAACCACCAGGGTTTTCAGGTTCAAATATAAAGGGGTATAGAAAGGTATTTTATTGATATCCTCGACCAGGATATCGAATTTTTGACGGCGGACGAAGCGGCGAAGATGAAAGGGGGCTACCAGATTGAAATTATAGCGGTTGCCACGTCTAATGATTTTCACCCCCGCCACTGTTTCCTCGGTCCGGCAGCCTTTAAAACCGCTGCAAAAAAGAGTCACTTCATGGCCGTATCCGACCAGTCGGCGAAGCAGTTCTTCCAGGTGCACTTCGGCTCCCCCGGCATAGGGATTTTTTAAATCGTTCCAGTTGAGAGCCAGTATTTTCATAACCGTTCTTTGAAGGTTCTAGTTTTTATTCTTTTTATCGGAAGCCTGCCGGGCTTGCTCGCGTAATTGATTAAGAAATTGTTTGGCCTGATTATCGGCGGGATTATGGGTTAACCAGGTTACGAGAAGTTCATCAAGGCTGGACAGCCGGTCATTTTTCATGTACAGCCGGATTAATTCTTCAAAAGGCCGGGTATATCCGGGAAACTCAGCCAAAAGGTTTTTAAAAATCAACTCCGCTTCATGGTCAAGACCCAGTTTTCTTTTGGTACTGCCCAGCAGATATCTCATATACTTCTGGTCCCCGGCCCGTGCCCGTTTAATCAGGGCTTCCAGTTCATCCGCTTTCCCGGCTTCGGCATAGACGAGCGCCAGGGAATTTACCGGGTCGGCGGCATGCGGAATTTTTTGAACCGCCCGCAACGCCACCCGCTCGGCGTCCTCCAGACGCCCGGCTTTCAAAAGGGTATCAGCCACGATGGAAAAAGCATTGGCAATATTCAGAGTGGTACGCAGGGAAGCTTCATCCTTGTAGATGCGGTCGTCATCCAGTCCGCTCAACCGGACTTTGACCGTGTCCGTCAAAAAAGCCAGAGACTCATCCACGTTTACTGTCATACGGGGACCCTGTTTCTTCATGTACCACTTAAAACCGCTCAGCTCCAGCATCGAATCAATCTGGTAACCGTGATACTGGCGCGACGAGGCACTGGTCGTGATGCAAAAATTGATGGGTAAGCGGTCGGCGTTGTTATCGATAATATTGTCGACCAGTTGATTATTCAGACGGAAAGTTCTGCCGTCCGGCAGACGATACGGCCGCAGGGAATCAATCTGGGCGTCAGTCCAGCTCAATTTAATGCCCAGGTAATCGCGTACTTGCTTAATATACCAGAAGGTCTGGGCTAATGAGAGGTTAACCAGCTTGACGTCATCACGAATACCATAGACCTTCTGCAGACACCAAACTGGAAAGGTGTCATTATCGGCGTTGGTGAATAAAACAGCGTTCTCATCGGCGCTGCTCAATAGGTTCCAAGCGTAATCGAAAGGAATAAAATTATTGGAGCGGTCACAGCGATGATAATTGCCGGCCAGGGTATAAACCGGCACCAGCAGAAGAACAAACAGCGAAGCCAGGATTATCTTTTTGGGAACGGCACTGAAACCGGCTACCGTTTCCCTGACAAACTGCATCAAAACCGCCAAACCGAAACCGATGGCCAGCGCGAAAAGGATGAAATTAGGGGTGAAAAAATAATCCCGGTCGCGTACTTCAAGATAATCCGCTCCGGTGACGGGATGTTGCCTCATGCCATCGGCAAAATTCATATACAAAACCAATCCCACTGAGGTAATCAGGATTAGGATAAAAAAGAAAATTCCCGGTGGCGGTTTGCGACGGATAATTTCCCACATACCATACAAACCAAGGATAAAAATAATTAAAAATTTTTTACCCAGCGGACCATATTGCTCACTGAAAAATCCCCAGAAACCCATCCGTCGATAATCACCAAACTGGTTAACCCATTCCGCCCGGCGGGTGAACATCCGGGATATCATCGATTCCGAACCATACTGGCGGCGTTCCAGAAAATTGATAGTGGTTTTAATTCCTTCCGAGGGATTATTTTCGTTTATAAACGGGTCCTGAGCACTCCGGATAGGAATAAACAGGTGAACCGAGAAACCGGCCACAGTTACTACCAATATCGCCAGGGCGGTTTTCCATTCCGACATTTTAAACAACAATCCCATGACGAGAATTATGACCGCCGCCGCAACCACACCATAGACAAAGGGCATAATACCGATTACTATCATGGATGTTCCGAGAACAGCAGTCAGAATCGGCCAGCGGATATATCTCCAGGCAAATATGCTCAGGATGAATATCAGAAAGGCCGTCAATATGATAAAATTGATATAGCCCCTGATATCCAAAAGCAACAGGCCATTCATTAAACCGGCCACCAGAATAAAAAGGGAGACTACCAAACGATGTTTATCGGGTGTTTGAGAGCTTTTCCTTTCCCTGAGATAAGTATAAAGAGCATATATGGCATATAAAAGCATAAGGTAGAAAACCACACTCCCCAGGATAGATAACCGGTTCGACCAGACGGATAAATCAGGAGCAGCTTCTCCTCGTCCCGGCTGTATTGCCCTGATAATGAAAAGAAACAAGGGAGCCACAGAGAGAAGGAAACCGGCTCCGACCAGAAGAAGGTAACGAGGAATGCGGTCAAAGGAAAAAACATAAAAGGCATAGAATATCATTACGATGACAAGCGGGATATAATAAGGAATTTCTTTGGGACGTGATGACATGGCAAAAATGAAATAGAGTTCAAGAATAAATAAAACCGCCACCAGAAACCAGAATTTAAGCGGTGTGTCTTTTTTCAAAATAAAAAAAAGAGCCACAACCGGTAATACCATAAAGACCGTCATATGGACACCGATACCGAGAAAAGCCAGGAAGAAAACCAGCAGCATCACCCGGTCGGCGAAAAAAGTACCCCCTTTATCATAATAAATCAGGGTCAGCCAGACGATGATAATCATCATAAGCATGGCCAGGCCATAAACCTCCGCCTCAACGGAGTTATTCCAGTGAGTCAAACTAAAAGCCAGAAACAGCGCCCCGCTGGCGGCTCCGCCATAGATAAGCACCCGGCTGTAAAGGGACCGGTCATCTCCAAACCAAAGTCGTAACATCCGCACGGCGGTCAAATAACCGAAAAAAGCGGTAAATGCCGAACTGACCGCGGAAAGCAGATTCACTCTGGCGGAAAGGTCCGTAAAAGTCGGCAACACGGCGAAAAGTCTACCTATTAAAACATATAACGGAGTCCCGGGTGGGTGCGGAATACCCAAAATATGGCTAACAGTGATAAACTCCCCACAATCCCAGAAAGACACGGTGGGGGCGATGGTTTGAAGATACACTACCAAGGAGGTCAAACCAACCCCCAGACCAACGAAGAAGTTGGTCCGGTCAAAATCCTTCGAAACAATTTTACGCATTAAAAATACAAAATAAAATCGGTCGTGTGTTAAAATAAGAATGTCTTACAGACCGATTATTTATTTTCATTAAGATGTTAATATAACGATTTAAACTTACTTGTCCAGTATCATTGTACCTCGAATTTACGGACCATGGTTAATTTAAAAAAATCAGAAAGTATCTAATTTTTTTAGAAAATTATCCAAAACGCCGTTTATGAACGAAGGCGATTCCCCGGTCGAAAATTTTTTGGCGAGCTCGATAGCTTCATTAAGAGCCACCTTGGCGGGAATATCAGGAATATATTTTAATTCCACCATGGCCATACGAAGGATTATCAAGTCCAGTTCGGCAATACGCTTGATATCCCAGTTTCTGACAAGTTTGGATATGATATCGTCAGCCCATTTTTCATGCCGGCGAACCAGTTGGAAAAAATTACGGGCAAACTCAATATTTTTAGGCGCCAGTTTGGAATCTTCAATAATCGTACCGATGATATCATCGGGGATGTTATCAGGTACTTCACAGGCATAAAGCGCCTTAAGAACCACAATGCGAGCCTTGCGGCGTGGCGATTCTCTCATTTTTTTAATCAATCAGGCGATAAAGATTAACCATCTCAATCGCGGCCTCAGCCGCCTGCCAGCCCTTATTCCCGGCTTTAGTCCCGGAGCGTTCAATAGCCTGTTCCAGGGTGTCGGCGGTAACCAGCCCGTAAATAACCGGTCGACCCGTTTCCAGAGCCAGGCGGGCAATACCCTTGGAGGCTTCGCCGGCAATATAATCAAAATGCGGCGTCTCCCCTCTAATAACGGCTCCCAGACAGATAACCGCATCATAACGTCCCGACCGGGCCATTTTAGACGCCATATAGGCAATTTCAAACGCCCCCGGCACATAAGCTACTTCGAAATTCTCTTCCTTCCCACCATGCCGATACAGACAATCAAGAGCGCCATCGAGAAGTTTATCAGTTAGAAAATTATTGAACCGGCTGACCACCAGACCGCATGTGATACCGGTGGCATCCAGCTTACCTTCCAGTTTTTTAACATTCATAATCGCCTCAATTTGATTTTTTAAGTTTTAATAAATGTCCCATTTTATCCCGCTTTGTTTCCAGATAGCGGTAGTTGTACTCCGAGGGTTCCATTTGAATCGGAACCCGGTCGGTGATTTCCAGGCCATAGCCTTTCAGACCGATTACCTTCTTGGGGTTATTGGTCAGTAACCTGATCGACGTCAAACCCAGATCCACCAGAATCTGGGCGCCGATGCCGTAATCGCGAAGGTCGGCTTTGAAACCCAGTTCCTCATTTGCCTGCACCGTATCCCGACCGTTATCCTGTAAATGATAAGCCAGGATTTTGTTGGCCAGGCCTATCCCCCGGCCTTCCTGTCGCATATACAGAATAACCCCGGTCCCTTCTTTTTCGACCATCTGCATGGCAATTCGCAACTGGTCGCCGCAATCACAGCGACAGGAACCAAAAACGTCGCCGGTCAGGCACTGGGAGTGTACCCGGACAAGTACATTTTTGCGCCCTGAAACTTCGCCCTTGACCAGAGCCAGGTGGTGATGATTATCGATATCCGACCGGTACATATGCATAGTAAAATTACCGTACCGGGTGGGCATGTTGACAGTGGTGACCCGCTGCACCAGTTTCTCCGTCTGCCGCCGATAGGCAATCAGGTCATGCACGGTTATCAATTTCAGGTTGTGTTCCCTGGCAAATTGATAAAGGCGGGGTACACGAGCCATGGTACCGTCGTCATCCATTATTTCACATAAGACGCCCATGGGTTTAAGACCGGCCAGGCGGGCCAGGTCAACCGAAGCTTCGGTATGTCCGGCGCGGGTGAGCACCCCGCCGTCGAGAGCCCGCAGGGGAAAGACATGACCGGGGCGCCCCAGGTCTTCCGGTCGGGTCTGTTCATCCACGAGTTTCCGGATTGTCACCGCCCGGTCGAAAGCGGAGATACCAGTCGTTGTTCCCTCCAGAGCATCGACCGAAACCGTAAAACGCGTGCCCAGGCGGGCGGTATTCACCTCCACCATAGGGTGCAGTTTCAGTTGCTCGATACGCTCCCCGGTCATAGGCACACAGATTAACCCCCGGCCATGCTTGGCAAAGAAATTGATCGCTTCGGGCGTTGCTTTTTCAGCAGCCATAATCAGGTCGCCTTCATTCTCCCGGTCCTCATCATCCACCACGATTATAAATTTACCCTGCCGAATATCCTCCACCGCTTCCGGAATACTGTTAAACTTTATATCATCAGTCATAACTACCAACCGCTTTCTTCGAGTAAGTCTTTAGTTACTCCGTTCTTTTTCCCTAGGTTAATAAATTTGGCAATATACTTTCCAATTAAATCGAATTCCATATTAACGCGGTCGCCGGTTTTCAAACCGCCAACCGTTGTCACGATGACCGTGTGAGGAATAAGGTTGACCACCAGCCATCCCGTTCGGCACCGGTTTACCGTCAGGGACAAACCGTTAAGGGCAATCGACCCTTTCTCAACCACATAAATATCATATTCCGGGTTGAAATTAACCGCTAGCTCCCAGGACTCGCCGAGCGGTTTCAAATAATCGACCACCCCGGTATCGTCGATATGACCGCTGACGAAATGCCCGCCCATGCGGTCGCCGGCTTTAAGCGCCCGTTCGATATTTATCCGGGTCCCGACTTTATACCGGTCAAGGATAGTTCGGGAAACAGTCTCCTGCGAAGCCTCGACCGTGAAACAGTCTTTATTTATATCCACCACCGTTAAACAGGCACCATCACAGGCAATTGATTCCCCGAGTTTAATTTCTCCCGCCGGTAGCGTTGAAGCTACCCTGAGAATGGAATAGTTCCCGCGGTATTTTATTTCCCGGATTATACCTGTCGTCTCTATCAAACCGGTGAACATAACTTATTTATCCCTTTTCGGGTAACCGATAAAAACCGTGTCCCGTCCTCTGAAAGTTATTTCTTCATGTTCGAAAGTAATCGCCTGCGACAGTTTTTTAACCGCCAGGTCACCGACTGCCTCAACTCCTCTGCCTATCACGAGCGGTGCCGTGACAATCACGTACTTATCCCATAACCCGGCTTTTAAAAAGGAGGTGACCAGTTTCGCCCCGCCTTCGACAAGCAGCGAACGCAACCCGAACTGAGTAGCTTTGGCCACGAAGTCATGCAGGTCGATATGATCCTCCCGATTTTTCTTCACCTTCCAGAGAATAGGCATATTCATTTTATTCTTGCCGGTAAACCGGGCTATAACCGGTCCCGAAGAAACCAGGATGGTTCGGTAATCTTTATTATCACTGAGCAACCGGCAGCGGGGGGAAAGACGTAGCGAGCCGGAGATAATTATCCGATAAGGATTCTTACCGGCGACCCGGCGCACAGTCAGGGCGGGATTATCGGCGTGCACCGTGCCCGTACCCACCACTACGGCATCCACCTCGGCGCGAAGCTGATGAGCCATATCAAGCGATGCTTTGCCCGAAAGCCACCGGGAATCACCTGTAGCCGTGGCAATACGGCCATCCAGGGACTGTACCGTTTTCAGGATAATGAACGGACGGTGATTAAGTTGATTCCCAAAATAAATTTCATTTATCCTCAGCGCGGCATCTTTTAACAGCCCGCCCGATACTTCCAGACCCGCTCTGGCAAGCGCTTTAGCTCCCCTGCCGTTGACACGGGGGTCGGGGTCCTTTACGGCATAGATAACCTTTTTAATACCGGCTTTAATGAGCCGTTCCGTACAGGGGCCGGTAAGGCCGGTGTGACAGCAGGGTTCCAGAGTAACATATATAACAGCACCTTCGGCTTTGGTACCGGCTTTTTTCAAAGCGATTATCTCGGCATGGTCGCACCCGGCACGCCGATGATAACCCTCACCCACGATAACACCATCTTTGACTATCACCGCTCCCACCATCGGGTTGGGCGCAGTTTTTCCCTTTGCTCGAACCGCCAGGTCAAGAGCCCGTTGCATATATTCTCTTTCAGCCGGTGAAAAGCCGTCCTTTTTAGCCATAAAAAAACCCCAAATATAATTCGGGGTCAGAGGTAGATATACCCATCCGCCTTAATAAAGGTCTGTATCTTCTCCCATCCGGACTTTAACCGTCGGCACCTGAATTGCACAGGCTCAACCAGTAAATTTATTCTTCCGGTTCGCGGGCTATCACCGCCGATTGAGGAATTCCACCTCACCCCGAAGATTATATCAGGAATATATATGGTTTCCTCGAAAAGGCAACAGCTTTTTTGTTTTAATTATAAGATTGATTTGGTGATACAGGGGAAAATAATTCCCCCCCCGGAAAAGACATTAAAGGTCCGTGACCGTTTCTACCGAACTTCCGCTTTCTCCCCCAGCAAACATTCATTTATTTTACGAGCGGAACGGTCAATGATATTCAAATACCTGTCTTGGCCGGAACCTTCCATAGTCGGCTGTGTTTTTAAAATTTCCACCGACCCCATGATACCGGTCAGGGCTGATTTAACCCTGGTACGGAAGTCGGCATCCCAGATTCTCTTATTTTGGGTTTGCATAAACTGGTTATGATTATCCTGGTCGGTCATGGTTTTCCTTCGAGCCACATAAAGTTGCAAAGCCATCGACAGCGCCAGAGCGATGCTGTTTATAAAAAGAACATCCAGATGACTGTATTGAAAACGTTTCCAGGCTCTTCTTTCAGCCAGAGTTATAACGGCAAAAACCCGTTCTCGAAGTTTAACCGGCACCAGCAGGGCGGTAGCCAGGTCGCAGTTAAGAACAATCCGGGCTTCATCGTCCGGCATCTTTTCCCCGGTTGCCGCCCGGTTGACCAGCATCTGCCGACCGGTTCTAACCACCTGTTTATGACAGGGCATTATCGATATAGGAATCGTCTGGCGAGGTGGAATAAAATCATTCACCGAAGGTTGTACCCGGAAGACCCGAGGTTTCAAAGTCCGGTCCCGCTCCTCAACCGTGGATATTTTTACCATGGTGGTTTTTATCTCTTCATAAATCACCGCCGCCGCTTTTTCGAAAATATTTTGGATACTGAGATGTTGTCCGATTTCATTCACGAAACTGTTTATAAGAGATATTCGGCGTTCGCGCACCGCTACCTCCTCGCGGTTTTTCTCAAGACTCAGCAGTTCCATCAGCAACGGTGTAATATGATTCAGCATTTCCACATGGGAAGGACGGTAACAATCTTCTTCTTCGGCCGCCGTCATGAAAACTCCCTCGATTTGACGGCCATGCATTAAGGGTATCGCCGCTACGGCTCTTAATCGGTTGCTTTTGAATATTGTCTCAAGGTCTTTACGGTTAATTCTATTCAGGTTATTGACTATTTGAGACCGCCCGCTGTCCATCACCAGACCGGTGATGTAATTGTTGCCGAGCATGTTTATATTTTTTTCTTCAAGCACGGTTTCATTGATGCCAACGGTAAAACGATGCATCCGGGAAGTACCATAGTTCACCACGATCATCGAAAGATAATCGGCAGGAATATACGTTTTTAAAATTTTACAGATTGTCCCGAGATTCTCTTTCAGATTTTTCTCCATCGTAATCGAATCCCTTAAAGCCGCTTTTAATTTTTCAACTCGCGAGATGAAAGTATCCCTAAATGTCATCTGCTGTGACTGAATTTTACGGGTAATAATATCCGCAGCTATTTTCAGGTTCAACCGACTCTCGCGGTCACAGAGATTCTGGTTGTGGCACCATAGTGCAAAAAAGACGATGGGTTTATCATTCACCACCAGCGGGAGAATTACATCGGGTTGCCCGATTATTTCGTTCAGCCCCGCCAGAACGCCGGCATTTTCCAGCCTGACACCGTCAAGATAATTACGCCAGCCTTCGTCATCGAATCTGACATTTTCCAGGCGGGCGGTATTAACGGTAGGTTTTCCCCGGAACGCCACTAAATATACCTTTTGTCGACCCGGAGAAAACTTTAACACCAGGCCATATTTCAAATCGAAATGTTCCACCATGTAATCCAGGGAATTTTCCAGGATATTATCAAGGCGGGTTTCAAAACTGACCAGTTGTTCGACTTTTTTGATAAAATCAAGTTGCCGGATTTTTTCAGTGTTATTTTTTTTGAAATTTTGAGCCAGAGGTAACCAGCTGGAAACACCACTGACAATAAAAGTAATCCCGGTGATAACGCCTATCCAGCTTACCAGCTGGAAGAAAAGGGGTTCGGAAAGAAAGGGCACGTTCTTGAAAAAACCCAGATTGCCGTATATCCGCACCAGAGACAGAAAGGCTAAAATTACCAGCCCTCCGGAAAGATAATTATAACTGGCTTTATCCACTGAGCCGATATGTTCTCGGAAACGTGCCACCAGAATTAAAGCCAGTAGAAAGAACACCGCAAATATCATGTCAGGCATTGGTCCGTTCATCATCTTTCCTTTTTTGCTAAATGGTTACATTCAATAAGATTATCGGCATTTAGGCCGGTCTTTTTAGCGTTGATACCTCGGACCGGTTAGCCTTCGGACAACTGAGTATAGTATACATCCAATTCTTGTCTTATTCAGAGTGGCGTTTCAACCTGAAACCATACCAGAGCAAGTCCTTGTCCTTGTTTACATTACTGTGATGTCGAAGTCTCGGCACTGAACTTGCATCTTTTCAAAACAGTAACATTAGAACCATAATGCCTTAAGGCTTTAAGGAGGATTAGATGCCAAAACGTTATTTAATTGGTTTTTTAATGGCGGCGGTTTTTACTTTTACCCTGGGCTGGATGGGTTGTTCGGAAAATGAATCGAGTATCATAAGCAGCGCCAATGACCCCGTTGTTAACAATACTGTCAATTATTTTCCTCTCTCAGAAGGACATAAGATTATATACGAAGTTACGTATTCAAACGGGACTATCGAAGAAGTAACCTTCACTGTCGGCGCCGAAGTACCATTTGGTGTCACCACTGCCACCCAGTGGTTCATCGAAAGCAACGATGGCTCCAAGGATACCAATTTCATAGTAACATCCGATTCCTCGGTATATCTTTACACCGATCCTCAGGCCATACCTGAAAAACTTTTAAGCTATCCGCTTCTGCCCGGAGCTACCTGGAATCGTTATGTAACCAACGAAGAGGTTCTCGACGACGTGCTTGACGATAATGACAATCCCGAAGTCGATGAAGACGACAACGGCACCGAAAACGGCATTCTTTTACCGGCTTATCCGACTACCGGTTCCGGTGACATGGTTGTCGAAAATGCCGAGACCATCGCCCTGAGCAGCGGCGGCGCCTACAGCGGCTCCGTACGTATCAGAAACAACAGTTCGACCGAGGTTAAAAATTACTACTGGTATACGCCGGGAATAGGCTTGACCAAATATATAATCGGCACGACCGACCAGACCTATCCCAATGGCCAGATAGTCGGTGAAATGGTATATTATTTCTAAGGCTATCTAAACCGATTTCTTGAAAGCCGGATGCACTGTCCGGCTTTTTTATTTGAACAGGTGGGGAATAACCACGCGCTGGTAATTTTTAAAATGACGTTTGGCAATTTTATCTAAAACCGCTGGACCATAGCGACTGACAAGTTGTGCCCCGGCCTGGTCAACCCTGGCAGAGGCGCCCAGGGGTAACGCCACCTGGTAGAAATCACTGAGTTTTTTCATCTCCCTCAGGAAACCCGCCCGGGCCAGTATCGAAGCGGCGGCTACCTGGAGAATACTTTCCCCCCGCACCAGCTGTTCCAGCTTAATCCTGCGCCCTTTTTCCATCAGGGCATTTTCTATCAAAGCGGAGTTACCGAACTTATCGGAAATCGCCAAATCAGCCGGATGTTTATCCAGAATATTTTCAATCGCCCGGGCGTGACCCCAGGCCAGAAGCTTATTCAAATTTTTTATTCTATCATAAAGCTGGTTATATCGTTCCGGTCCGATTATTACCAGGGCGTGAGGATAGGTGGTGCGAAGTTTGGTGTCGATTTGAATGAGTTTATTATCGCTGATTAGCTTGGAGTCGCGAACCCCCAGCCGGACCAGGTCTTCAAGCTCGGCGTCGGAGGCAAAGAATGAGGCAATAACCAAGGGACCGAAGAAATCTCCTTTGCCGGATTCATCGACCCCGATAACCTGACGGCTGAAACTCACGGCTCAGTTAGCTCGTTCCAGATACTCACCGGTCCGGGTGTCAACCTTGACCCGGTCGCCTTCTTTTATAAAAGGCGGAACTTTGATTTCAAGGCCGGTTTGGAGTTTCGCGGGTTTGGTAATGTTGCTGACGGTATCACCCCGGACAGTGGGTTCGGTGTGCACTACTTCCAGAATCACCGAAGCCGGAAAATCCACCGAGATGGCTTCATTATCCAGAAACAAAACCTGGTATTCCTCATTTTCCAGAAGGTACATTTTAGCATCGCCCAGCTTGTCCACCGCAACGTGAATCTGTTCAAAAGTTTGTGCATCCATGAAAATGAACTCACCGGCATTCTCATAGAGATACTGCATTTTCCTGTTTTCCAGGTCAGGAGGTTTAAAAGAATCATTGGAAGAAAAGACTTTTTCAATCACGGCGCCGGTTTTAATATGTTTTAATTTCGTCCGGATATTGGCCCGGCCTCGGCCCATTTTAAAATGATGAAACTCAACCACATAATAGGGCTGGTCGTCGACGATAATCGGTAAACCGCGTCTGAAATCGGATACTGTATACATCAAAAAACCTCCTGAATTTACCGGGTAATAATACAAAATAAATTCAAATTGCCCAAATTAATTCTACATAATTCAGGCCAGAGGGGTGGCTTTTAAAGCCTCCGAAAAGGTTTCTTTAAGGGGTAAATAAATCGTAAAAACAGTACCTTTACCGGGCTGTGAATCCACCAGGATTCGCCCGCCATGAAGGTTGATTATTTTACCGGCCAACGGCAGACCCAGGCCTGTCCCCTGGGCTCGGGTGGAAAAAAATGGCGTAAAAATCTTATCCCGGTTCTCAGGTTCGATACCGCAACCGAAATCCTCGATTCCTACAACCAGATTATCGGCCTCAACACGGGCGGTTATAATAATTTTCCCTTTACGTTCAGAATAAGCATTACAGGCATTATCCAGAATATTGCCGAGGGCTTGCTTCATAAGCAGGGCATCACCGAAGATTACAATATCATCAAGTTCCGGCACTGTCAGCTCAATATTGCGATAATTGTCGATAATTCTGAAAGATGCCGCCAGGTCGGATAAAAGTTCGTTGAAATTATAATAAGCTGGTTGATAATGAAAAGGACGGGTGAAAGTCAGAAATTGATTTATCATCTGCTCAGCTTCGTGCGTTTCCTGCAAAAGCGCCTCGATACTGTTCGGCGGCTGACCTTCGATTTTTATCTTTTTCTTTAACAGTTGACCGTAACCACTTATAGCGCCCATGGAATTTCTGAGCTGGTGAGCCAACCCGGCGGCCATCTCGCCGAGGGCGGCCAGCCGATGTTTGGTTTCCAGCTCCTCGCGCAGACGATGGATTTCGGTGAGGTCATTAAGAAGAATGGACACACCCACTTGCTCCTGCCGGTTGTCTTTTATCAGGGAAACAGTCATACCCAGAATTCGTCGGATATTTTTACCGGTGGTATAGTTGAATTCACGATAACCGGAAATGACCCCTTCCCCCAACGCCGCCGCCAGTACGTTAGTCAGGAGTCTTTCACTTCTAAATAATTCGGTATAATGCCGTGCCACATAATCAGCCGGAACAATTCCCAGAATATTAGCCGCGGCGGAATTGACCGACAGTATATTGCCTTTCTGGTCAAGAGTTATTATCCCGGAATTACTTGATTCCAGTAGATACTGATTAAACTGTTCCAGGGATTCGGCCCGGTTACGGATGACTTCGTTCAATTTGATAAGTTCCGCCTTACTTTGTTTCAATTCCGTAATCATTTTTTCATAGTCAGCCACCAGGGCGTCAATCTCGTCCTCGTCACGGTTGACCGGGCGCCCGGCTTTGACCGCCTGCTCGGCAATTCGCCGGTAAGGAGAAAATATTGTTCGGGAAATTAACAGATACAGGAAAGTCACCAGCAACAGGGCTGCCACGACTACACCCAGAATCAGATTGGTGGAGTCCTCCAGATAAGCGAGGCTGTCCTGGTTAACGGAGAGAATCAACAGGTCGCGACCGGCTCTAGCCGGGATCGGGTAAACATAAAAATATTCACTTCCCCGACCCTTGGTCATACTGTTGAATTCCGAAGTCAGGATTTTTTCGGCAATCTCCGGAATCTGCCCGGAGGGCAAACCGCTGACAACCGTCATCAGCCATTGCCTTTTGGCTTCGGGGGTATCATCGGCGGGGCGTGACGACACCTGTAATATGCCGCTCAGGTTAAATTCTTTTTTCAGCGATTGAATCTGCACCGCTGTCAAGGGTTGCGGAAAATTATCCTGAACCACCCGGGACACTCTCAAAGCGGTCGTTCGTAAATGATTGAAGGTTTCTTCGCTGGTGGCGGTCCGGGCACGGTATAAAGTATAATTGGATACAAAATTCAAAAACAATAAAGAGAATATCATCAGCAACAGGCTGATATGTACCCTTGATTCAAATTTGTTGTTCTTTTTGCCCATCGTATCCCATTATCGGAAGTACGAAAAGGGAGTTGAGACGGAGCTATGGGTATTTAATGGATTTGAAGAAAATTGCTCAAATAATAGTTAATAATCCGGTCGCCGTATAAAATAGCCAGCATGGCCGCCAGAGCCAGAAACGGCCCGAAGGGGACCACCCGTTGCCGCCTTAATTTGTCCGAGAATAGCATGATTACTAAAGAAACTATTAACCCTATAAAAGCCGAAGAAATAAAAACCAGCAGAACCTTCTGCCAGCCCAAAAAAGTACCCAGCATGGCAGCCATTTTAATATCACCACCGCCCATCGATTCCTTTTTGAACAACCAGTCACCCAGGAGAGCAATCAGGTAGAGGGCTCCCCCGCCAACCAGAAAACCGACCGCAGCCGGAATAATCCCCATACCGCCCGGCAACAGGGCAACAACCAGCCCGAGCAGCATGCCCGGTAGAGTTATAACATCGGGAATAATTTGAAAATCCAGGTCGATAAAAAAGATAACCAGTAACGCCGAAGACAGAAAAGCAAAAACAAATAAATTTACCGACAAACCCAGTTGCCAGTAAAAATAAAAATAAAAAAGAGCATTTACAAATTCCACCAGAGGATAACGCCATGAAATTTTTTCATGACAGAAAGCGCACCGGCCTTTTAATATCATAAAACTTAAAAGCGGAATATTCTGATACCATCTAAGTTCCCGGTTGCATTTCGGACAGACCGAACGCCTGGTTTGCAGAAACTTCCCTCTGGGAACACGATAAATGACCACGTTCAAAAACGAACCGACCGCCAGCCCCAATAACACTGTAATGATATATATATAAATTTCCATATTATTAATTTATCGGCAGAGAGAAGATTATCTCAACTCGCCCATTAGAAACATCACCAGGGCGCAAGCCACCGGTCCGGCGGTTTCAGCCCTTAAAATTCTTTCACCCAGAGAGACCGGTCGGTAGCCTGTTTTTAAGGCTACCTCAAGTTCGTCCGGAGAAAAACCTGCTTCCGGCCCAACCAGAAGATTGATTCTTTTCAGGTTCCTATCAAGCTTGAGTTCATCGAGCGGCCGGGCATTCCTGTCGGGAGTAAATATCAGGTTGAGCGCTTCGCTGTCATATTCCTTCATATAATCCATAAAAGATAACGGCAAGGCAATATCCGGTCGATAGGAGCGACGGCATTGTTTGAGCGCCGCCAGAGCCACCCGCTCCAGTCGGGCAACCCGGCTTCCGGCCCGCCGCGCATCCTCCATTTTCACCTTTGATTTTTCAGATATAACCGGGACGAACCGTTTCACCCCCAGCTCGGTTCCCTTCTCCACCGTGGTATCGAATTTCAACCCGGCCGACATCCCTGCCGCCAGAGTCAAACGTACGGCCGGTTCCCCGAAATTTCGCATCCGCGAATGAATACTCACCCTCACTCCGGCAGTCCCGACCGTCCGGATTTCTCCCCGGTATCCTTCACCCAGGCCATTCACCACCAGTACCATGGCACCTTTTTTCAACCGTAAAACCCTGGTCGCGTGCCTACTTTCCTCCGCCGGCAGAATTATTTCCGCGTCGGTTATATTGGTTGGGGGAGCATAGAAAATCGGCAGTTCCATCGCTCAAACCCGGGTGACAAAAAAAGTTGACCACTGGTTATCACGCCATATGGAAAAATCCGTTTGTTTATTATCCCGTAATGTCATCTCGACTTCTTTTTCGTCGTTATCCAGAAGACCGGAAAGAACCAGCTTTCCCCCCGGTACCGTAAGTCCGCAAAGCCGGGGAAGAATAGGGAGAATCGTACTTTTAATTATATTGGCACAGACGAAATCATAAGGCTGGTCATACTCGCACTTCTCAATCGAACCAAGGACGATATCATAAGGTGCTGCGACCCGGTTAATGAGAAAGTTCTCCCGGCAGTTTTCGATGGCAATCGGGTCATTGTCCACCGCCTTAATATAGCTCGCCGCCATCTTGTCAGCCAGTACAGCCAGGATACCCGATCCGGTGCCAAGGTCCAGAAAACGCATCCCGGATTGGAATTTTTCTCTTATTAACTTTAGACAACTGCGGGTAGTTTCATGGGAACCGGTCCCGAAAGCCATCTTCGGCTCAATAATAATCTCATAAGGTACTTCTTTTTCAAGTCGGCTCCAGGTAGGACGGATAACGACATCATCGGTTACTTTAACAGGACCGACCAGGGCTTTGTACTGCTCAATCCAGTCGATATTTTTAATAATCCGTTCCCGTATCGGCGGACATTCTTTTAAAACGTTGGGCAACGCCGAGAAATAGTTCGCCAACAAGCGCTTGTAGTCCCGGGTGTCATCACCGGAGACATAAAAAATTATACCGGTGGTATCAGCATCCTCTTCTTCTTCGAGAATGATGCCACCGGCAATATAATCGATAATGAAATTACAGACCGCATCGGTTAAAACCCGGGGCACTTCGAGCCGGGCTTCGATATAAACCTGCGGTCCGGCGGTAACCATATTCACACTCCCAGGGTTTCCTTTAGCTTTTCAAAAAAAGACTTGTTTGCTTCCGGTGGCTTGAACATCTCGCTGCGGGATAATTCCTCAAGCAGTTGCCGGTCACGCGCCGACAGCCTGGTAGGTACCCATACGATAACATGTACCAGTTGATTACCTTTACCGGCTTGGTGTAAATGGGGAATCCCCCTACCCTTCAATTTTAATATCTTCCCTGATTGAGTTCCCGGCGGAATCTTCAGTTTCTCCGGTCCGTAAAGAGTCGGTACGGTTATTTCACCACCCAACGCCGCCGTGGTAAAGGATACCGGCAGTTCATAAATGACATTGTCCCCCTGGCGGGTAAAATATTCATGCTCCGCCTCATCAAAAACCACAATCAAATCACCCGGGGTTCCCTGATGGGGGGCGACATTGCCCATATTATCAACCGTCATGTAATTCCCACTCGATACGCCCGGCGGGACTTTAATGTTAACGGTTGATGTCCCGCGGACGCGGCCTTCGCCGTTACAGACCTTACACGGGTCAGCAATAATTTCACCGGTTCCCCGACAGACATTACAGGTTGAAACCTGCTGAACGGTGCCTAGAAAAGTTCGGGTCAGGGTACGCACCTGACCAGCCCCCTTACACTGAGGGCAGGTTTTTCTGGAGGAACCAGCCGCGACCCCACTGCCGCCACAGGCATCGCATTTGATGAGACGGTTTACTTTTATTTTTCGCTCGATGCCGGCGGCAATCTCTTCCAGCGTTAGAGAAATTCTGATGCGCAAATCTTCCCCGCGGTTGACCCGTCGCCGGTTCCTGGTACCAGTACCCATATTGAAAAAATCATCGAAAATTGAACCACTGCCGAAATCGCGCATGAAAGCCCTCAGGGCATCACCGATATCAAATCCCTCAAAACCGCCGAAACCGCCGAAACCCGCTCCCTGCCCCAGACCGGCATGACCATACTGGTCGTATAACTGCCTTTTCTGCGGGTCCTTGAGTACCTCGTAAGCTTCGGTCGCTTCTTTGAATTTTTCTTCGGCTTCCTTATTACCCGGATTGCGGTCCGGATGATATTCCATCGCTTTCTTGCGATATGCCGACTTCACGGTCGCTTCATCAGCGCCCCGGTCAATCCCGAGAATTTCGTAATAATCTCTTTTTTCCATCTACAGCCGCTTACTTGTCGTCGTCCACGACCTCAAAATCAGCATCCACCGCACCGTCTTTTTTTTCGCCCTTCGGAGATTCAGCACCGCTTTTTTCGGTATGACCTGTATCCCCTCCCGCCTGGGCGCCGGTTGCAGACTGTTGCTGGGCTGCCTTTTTGTACATTTCCTCGGCCAGTTTATGCGAAGCCGCAATCAAGGCTTCCTTGGCGCTATTTATGTCCTCTAAGGATTCACCAGTCATGACCTGGCGAAGTTTCTCGATAGCAGATTCAATGGTTTTCTTGTCGTCAGGAGACACCTTATCGACGTTTTCCCGAAGGGTTTTCTCGGTCGTATATATTAACTGGTCAGCTTCATTACGGGCTTTTATCAATTCACCCTTCTTTTTATCGTCTTCGGCGAATTTCTCTGAATCTTTGACCATCCGTTCAATTTCCTGCTCCGACAAACCCGAGGAAACTTCGATTTTAATCGACTGTTCCTTGTTGGTGGCCAGGTCTTTGGCACTGACATTGACAATACCGTTGGCGTCAATATTGAAAGTTACCTCGATTTGCGGCACTCCCCGGGGTGCCGGCGGGATGCCAACCAGGTCAAACTTTCCTAGAGTCCGGTTATCAATGGCCATCTGGCGTTCGCCCTGAAGAACATGGATGGACACCGCCGGCTGATTATCCGTGGCAGTGGAGAAAATCTGGGACTTTTTAGTCGGAATTGTCGTGTTGCGTTCAATCAAACGGGTCATGACGCCGCCCAGAGTTTCAATACCCAGCGACAGCGGGGTAACATCAAGCAGAACAATATCCTGAACATCGCCCGCCAGCACACCCGCCTGGATAGCAGCTCCGACCGCCACCACTTCGTCGGGATTAACTCCCTTATGCGGTTCGCGGCCAAACAGGTTTTTAACCAGTTCAACCACTTTCGGTACCCGGGTCATTCCCCCCACCAGCACCACTTGGTCAATATCCGCAGGGCTTAGTTTGGCATCACTTAAAGCTGCCTTGCAGGGCTGGATCGTACGCTGGATCAAATGGTCCGTTAACTGTTCGAATTTAGCCCGGGTTAAAGTCAAATCAAGATGTTTCGGGCCGGACTGGTCAGCGGTTATAAAAGGCAGATTGATATTGGTCTGCATGGTCGAAGATAATTCAATTTTAGCTTTTTCCGCCGCTTCTTTCAAACGCTGGAGAGCCATTCTGTCCTTACGCAGGTCGATGGCGTTTGATTTTCTGAATTCATCTGCCATCCAGTCAATCAATACCTGGTCGAAATCGTCACCGCCAAGATGCGTGTCCCCGTTGGTGGAACGAACCTCAAATACTCCATCACCGATTTCAAGAATCGAAATATCAAAAGTACCGCCGCCAAGGTCATAGACGGCGATTTTCTCATTTTTCTTTTTCTGCAAACCGTAAGCCAATGACGCCGCCGTCGGCTCGTTGATAATCCGAAGAACCTCCAGCCCGGCAATCCGCCCGGCATCCTTGGTAGCCTGCCTCTGGGAATCATTGAAATAAGCCGGTACCGTAATAACCGCCTGCTTGACTTCTTCACCTAGGTAACTTTCAGCTGATTTTTTCAGATACTGCAAAACCATGGCCGAAACCTCGGGCGGCGTCAGTTTCTTCCCCTGAACTTCTATCATAACGTTTCCCTGGCTGTCTTCACCGACTTTATAGGGCACGATTTTTTCTTCGGAAGCTACCTCGCTGTGATGTCGGCCCATAAACCTTTTAACGGAAAAGATAGTATTCTCAGAATTGGTCACAGCCTGACGCTTGGCGGCGGCACCGACCAGGCGTTCGCCGTCTTTGGCAAAGGCCACCACCGAAGGCGTGGTGCGATTACCTTCCAGATTGGGAATTACAACCGGGTCCTGACCCTCAAGAACCGCAACACAGGAATTCGTTGTCCCCAGGTCAATACCAATTATTTTGCCCATATATTATGCTCCTCTATCACTATTAAATATTTACCTGAATAGATTTATTTTCAGATTGTCTTTTAACCTTGCGTTTGTTTATCTTCGTCGTTTTTCTTATTCCCGGAACTGACCGCCACCTTGCTATAACGAATTACCCGGTTACCCTGCCTGTATCCCTTACTCATCTCCATCGCCACCACTCCCTTGGGATACTTGTCCGATTCAACCTGCATCATCGCCTCATGGCGACCGGGGTCAAACGGTTGCCCGACCGCATTGACCGGTTCGACATCATACTTCTTCAACAAGTCCATAATCTGGTTATAAATCAACTCCATACCCTTACGAAAAGCCTTGAAATCGGTCTTGTCATGGTCATGGCTTAAAGCCCGTTCGAAATTATCCACTATCTCCAGAATTTCAACTAACAGTTTATCATTGGCGGAACGAATGATATCTTCAAATTGCCGGACGGTGCGTTTTTTGTAGTTATCAAAATCCGCCAGTGAACGCAAAAGCCGATCTTCAAGTTCCGCCACGCGATTTTTCAATTTTTCTTCTTCGCTTAAGGCCTTTTCCGGCTCTGCCGGCACTTCTTCCGAGCCGGACGCTGCAGTGGATTCCGGTTGCACATCGGGAATCTCCTGCTTATCAGCCGCTTCAACCTCTACCTTTGCGTCAGCATCTTTTTTTTCAACCGTTTCATCCCTGCCGGTAACGTCAATATCGATTTTTACTTCCTTTTTATCCGCCATTTTATTCTTCCTCACTGCTCATGCCTGAAAGGACATCGGTTAATGACTTCGCTGTATAATCAACCACCGAAACCAGTTTACTGTAGGGCATCCGGGTCGGACCGATTATCCCAATCGAGCCGGTAATATTGCCGACCCGGTAAGTCGAATACACCAGCGAACAGTTCATTATTTCGTTAATTTTGTTTTCCCTGCCGATAGAAATAACCAAACCTTCTTCCGAAGCCTGGCTGAGAAAGTCATACAGGATATGACCGTTTTCAATAATCTTCATAAGACGCGCCAGAGCTTCGCGATTGGCAAATTCCGGCATGTCCAATAAATGGTCCGTGCCCGCGACATGAATAAGCTCCGACTTGTCCTCGGTCCATATCCGGTCTTTCGAATCGACCACCAGCCGGATAAGCCGACCGTGCCCGGAAACATCAGCCATTCGCTCCGCTACGGTGCGGCGTATTTCCGACAGCGACAACCCGGCCAGACGTTCGTTTAAAACCGCTTCCACTTCGCTCAGCATGGTGTCGGATATGGAAGCCTCAACTTCCAGAATCAACGACCGGGCGAGGCCCGAACCGACTATCACTACCACCATTATTTTGTTTTCAGCAACAGGAATAAGACGAATATTCTTTAAAATCCCCTCTTCAAAACGGGGAGCAATGGTTACACCCAATTGGCTGGTAATCTCTCCGAGGACTTTCGAAGTTTGTCCGAGAATTTCATTTATACCGCGGCCCTCTTTGAGAATCGACTGTTTGATGGCTTTCTTCTGAGTGTCGGAGAGCTTTTCAGGTTTAATAAGATAATCCACATAGACTCGATAACCGGTATCGGTGGGGATTCGCCCTGCCGAAGTATGGGGTTGTTCGACCAGACCAAGCTCTTCGAGATCCTGAAGGGTATTTCGAACCGTA
>CAZUAS010000022.1:0-34961 GCA_964618515.1 uncultured Ignavibacteriales bacterium
GATGGAATCTCGTGACTGGAGTTCAGACGTGTGCTCTTCCGATCTGGGGTGATATCATGCGTCTGGATAACTGCGATTTCCTTATCATCGGCAACCGCTATGAAACGCGTTTCGGAATAGAGGACCAGCCCAAGTACTGGGTTTTCAGCGCCTTCGAGCTTGCCACCGGTCGGCAGAAAATTATAAAAACCGTCTTCCATGAAGATTTTTATGTCCATATCAGTATCTTCCGCATCCATTGTTACCGCAGTCCGGAGAAGGAATCCCGGGTGCTGGATCTGGTTCGTGGGGACGAGCGCTTTATGCAAGGTTATACCTCGCTCGATGAAAAGGGCAACCATGTTCGCATAATCGATTTCATCAAAGGTAAAGCCTTATTGAACGACATCCATGAAAACACCAAAAGCCATGAACAGTATTTCCACGAAGACCTGCCGGGAATCCTGAAAAAACTAACCGCTTCGCTCGAGGCCATCGCCCTCTTGCACCACTTCGGTACCTGTCACGGCGATATCCGCAACGACCATATCATTATCGAGCGGGATACGGGTAAATTCCGCTGGATTGATTTTGACCTCAACCAGCATGTCGCCGATTTCGATGTCTGGAGTATCGGTAACATCATCAATTATGTCGTCGGCAAAGGAATAAATTCCTTTCATAATGTTTTAAAAAACAGTAAATTCCCTGCCGATGTACGGGAGAGTCTGTGTCCCGATGATGCCTCCGCTTTTTACGAATACCGGATTATGAACCTTAAGAAACTGTATCCATATATACCGGAAAAATTGAGTAACATCCTGCTTCATTTCACTACCAATCCGAAAAGTTTTTATAAAAATATTGAAGAGCTGTTAAATGATTACAAGGATATGCTTGAGTGCGAATTCCCATAAAACCATGCTTAATAAGGTAAGCGAAGCGAAGACCAAGAAAGGTGATGCAATAAAAGGATGAAAACAGTCATAATCGGGGGCGGTCGCGGCTGCCGGGCAATCATCAAGCTGTCCCGGGGACCCTTCTTAAAAGAACTGTTGCTGGAGATTGAATGCGTCATGGACACCGATCCGGAAGCGCGGGGTATGATATACGCCCAAGAAGAAGGTATCCGCACCACGACCAAAATCGACGAAGCCCTGGCGATTCCCGGCCTGGAACTGATTATTGAACTGACCGGTCGAGACGATGTTCTGGAAAACATTTACAAGATTCTCCCGCCCGGGGTCAAACTGATTGACCATACTTTCGCCCGCATTTTCTGGGACCTGGTCAACGCCCAGGAAGACAAAAAACGCCAGCTCGAAGAAATGACCATCATGGAACAGAAAATCGAAATGGAGCGGCACTTTTTACAGAGTCTATTTGACAATATCCCCGACTTGGTCGTAGTCCTGAACAAGGATAAGAAAGTCATCAAAATTAACGCCAGTTTAAGCCGTTACTCCGGTTTTTCATTCAAAGATGCCATGGATAAACGATGTGAACAGCTCCTGGCCGATACGGAACTCGCCGCCCAATGCCGGGAAACCCTGCCGTTAATCGACGATGTCCTTCAAAGCGGCGAACCCCGCTCGGTGGTCTGGCGAACGGAAGCCCCCGAAGAAACCCACTGGGAGGTGACGCTTACACCCATTCTTGACCAGTACAATACGGTGGAGGCGGTATTGATTACATGGCACCGTATCACCGAAAAGGTGAAATTACTCCGGGAAATCGAGAGCGCCGAGCAGCGCTTCAAGAGTTTCATCGATTCCGCCCAGGACTGGATCTCGATTAAGGACCTGGACGGCCGTTATTTAATCGTCAACCCGGTTATCGCCCGCTCTTTCCATAAAGACCCACAGGATTTTATCGGCAAAAAACCCGAGGATATGTTTCCAGCTGAACTAACCAGACTAATCAACCGTCATGACCGGGAAGTTATCACTTCCGACCGCCACCGGACATATGAGGAGACCATCAATATTGATGGCCGCGACCACCATTTTAACACCCTGCGTTTCCCCCTTAAGGACTACAAGGGCAGCACCATCGGGGTTTGCACCATCATGCGCGATGTTACCTCGGAAAAGGAACTACGCGACCAGCTGGTACAGAGCACCAAGCTGGCCGCCCTAGGCAAACTGGCGGCGGGGGTGGCTCATGAAATCAATAACCCGCTTTCGGGTGTTCTGGCTTACGCCGAAGATATGCTCGACGAGGTTCCGCCCGACAACCCCCTGCACGGAGATATCAGCGTTATCATCCGGGAAACCCTGCGCTGCCGGGATATCGTCCGCAACCTGCTTGATTTTGCCCGCCAGGACACGCCCAATTTCGAGAAAATCAACCCCAACCTGATTGTGGACCAATCCGTTTCACTGCTCGAACGTCTCCCCCAGTTCCGTAATATCGGCATCGAGGTAAACAAAAAGGAAGAACTTCCCCTCATCCAGTGCGACCCGCATCAGATTCAGCAGGTGATTTTAAACCTCATGCTCAATGCCGCCGATGCCATGAAAGAAACCGGTAAAATAATACTGACCACCGATTATGAACGCTGGCACAACCGGGTTATAATTTCCGTCGAGGACAACGGTCCCGGCATACCTGAAAACCTGATTGACAAAATATTCGAGCCCTTTTTCTCCACCAAAGGTACCAACGGTCTCGGGCTGGCCGTCAGCTGGGGTATTATTGAAAGACATCGGGGAATAATCGAAGTTGACACGGCGGTAGGCGGCGGAGCCATATTCCGGATCATCCTGCCCGCCCTGTTCGAAAAAGAATAGAATATGCAGGTTTATATAAAAATACGGGAGAGATAAAATGACACAAAAGATAAATATACTGGTTATCGACGACGAACAGATTATTCTCGACAGCATTGAAAAACACCTGCGTAAGGAAAATTATCGGGTTTACACAGCTTTGTCGGTTCTGGGAGCCCAGAAACTGATGACAGATGCGACCTTCGATATTTTTCTGACGGATTTGATGATGCCAGACATCGATGGCATGGAATTCATGAAAATGGTCAAGACCCGACAACCGCATGCCCCCGTAATTATGATAACCGGTTATGCCACCATTAACACTGCTCTTCAAGCCAAACAGCTGGGAGCGTTTGATTATATCGCCAAGCCTTTCACGAAAAAGGAGTTGATGGGAGTGATCCGCCGGGCGGCGGAACTGGTGGTGGCTGCCAGGTCGGCCGACGGCGACAAAGCCGCCGATTCCCCGGATAGCGAGGCTAAAACCAGTCCCATCAGGTCCGTCGGCGACCAGTCCTGGATGATGCAGGAGGATAACGGAGTGGTCCTTCTGGGGGTGGAACGTTCCTTCTTGAATACCATCGGAAAAATACAGATGATTAACTTGCCATCCAAAGGCGACCGCCTTCGCCAGGGCGGTCCCTACCTGCAGATTTTTTCCACCGACCTGCGCTCACACACGGTCTTATCCCCCTTGTCCGGGATGGTGGTCGAGGTCAACAACAAGGTGATTGAAAATCCCAATTCGGCGCTTCAGGACCCTTACGGTGAGGGCTGGCTGATTCGTCTGGAACCTTCCCAGTTTGAATTCGAGAGAAAACTTCTGGGATTATAAGGTGGGTATCAACGTTCGTACTTATTTTCCGTTGGCGGGCGGGTGAAATTTTTATCACAAAATTTAGCAATATGGCAGCTGTCGGAACAACGGCAGTTTGTTTCCCGGCATTTAAACGACCGGTAAAGGGACCAACCCAGCCAAAAAACAGCGACCGCCACGATTAAACCAACCACAATTATTTCCAGCCACATGGTAATTATCCTTATCCGATACCGAGAAAACGACCCGCCTGATACACCAGCGTGGTGATAAGAAAAGCCAGCAGGGTCAGGCCGCCAAGTTGGAACAAAGCCCATTTCCAAGAATTGCTTTCCCGTCTCACAACCGCCAGAGTGGCCAAGCAGGGCATGCTGATTAACATAAAAAGCATGATGCAGAAAGCCACCAGCGGTGTGTACGTCTTCCTCAACTTATTCCGCAGAACCTCCGGTCCGTCCTCATCATCACCCAACGAAAAAACAATTCCCATCTGAGCCACGAACACCTCCTTGGCGGCAAAGGCACCGATTAACGCCGTACCGATACGCCAGTCAAAACCCATCAGCCGTATTACCGGTTCGATAAAATGACCGATGCGCCCGGCTACCGATGCCGTCAGCGCCTCGCCCTGTTTCTGCCGGTTTATCTCTTTTACCGTTTTTTCATACGGTATCCATGCGCTATCTAAATACACCACCACCCCGCGATAAGTTTGCGGCTGTTTATATGCGATTTCCGCCAGCGTTATATTCAGGTTGGATTTAAGCAACAGGTAGGCGGGCGCGTCCGGTTTAAGGCGGCTCTCGTTTACAGCATCATCAAAGGTGTTCCTTGCCCGGGTTACCATATCACGTACCTCGAGAAATTCCGACAGAATCCCCCCTTCGGGAGTATTTTCAAGCTCCGCTATGATACTGTCTTTAAACCGCTCGGCCTCGCGGTACTCGCGGTCATGGGGATAAAAGCGGGCTTGTATCCGGGCGGTTGTCAACTCCGCCTGCAAAGCCTGTTTGATAAGAGTGGCTTCCGGTGGAAGTCCCAGCCGGCCGTTCAACTTTATTACCGCCGAATAATAATTATCCTCGGCCCGAGTCATCATCGTATCGTAGTCGGTATCATAAACTTCTTTCCTGGGATAGCTGGTCATCGCCCACAGAACAATCGAGATTCCCAGGATGACTGTGCCGGCTTTTTTCAAGTACAGCCAGCCCCGTTCCCACATGTGAATCAAAGTACCCTTCAGAGTGGGTACGCGGTACGGCGGCAGCTCCATGACAAACGGCGCTGACAAACCCTTAAAAAGGGTGGACCGCAGGACCCGGGCGGCGAGAACCGCCAGAATGATGCCGATTAAATAAATAATCCACAGCATGGGACCATGCCATACCCTGGGGAAAAAAGCTGGGATAATTAAAGCATAGATAGGCAGGCGGGCACCGCAGCTCATCAAGGGTATAATCAGCATGGTGGTCAGGCGGTCGCGTTTATTTTCGAGCATGCGGGTGGCCATCACCGCCGGCACCGAACATCCGAACCCGATCAACATGGGAATAAAGCTCTTGCCGTGCAGGCCGATTTTATGCATCAGGCGATCCATAATAAACGCCGCCCGGGCCATATAACCGGAATCCTCCAGAAGGGCAATCGCCAGAAACAATAAAAGAATATTGGGCAAAAAGACAATCACTCCTCCAACCCCGCCGATGATGCCATCCACCAGCAAAGATTTTAAGGGACTGGTGGTAGCGGCCGGCCACAAAAAAGATATTTGCCCGCTCAGCCAGGAAAAAAACCTTTCAATCCAGTGCATCGGCGCCTCACCCAGCGTAAAAGTCAATTGAAACACCAGATACATCAGCCCCAGAAAAATGGGAAAACCGAGAAGGCGGTTGGTAACCACGGCATCCACCATATCGGACGATGTATAGCGCGCTTGCACGGTGGAACGAACCGTTTCCTGGCAGGCGCCCGAGATAAAACCGTATCTTTTATCGGAGATGATTATTTCGGGATGGTCGCCGAATATTTTTTCCAGGCGCATGGCGCTCCGGTTAACCGCCTCCAGTATTTCCGGAGCATTCACCAGTTCTTTAATTTGCCGGTCATCCTCGAGGAGTTTTAAAGCCAGCCAGCGCGGGTGATACCTGTGATGGTGATATTTCTTATCCCCCAAAAGTTGCTCGAGATGGTCCAGTTCTTTTTCAATTTCCCGGCCGTAATTAATCCTGACCGGTTTGAAATGGATCTTCCCATCGGCCATGGCCACGATAGTATCCAGCAACGCCAGCGTTCCCCGGTTTTTCTGAGCCACCATCGGCACAATCGGCGAGCCCAGCAGTTCCGATAACTTTTCCAAGTCGAATTCAATACCGTGTGACCTGGCAAGGTCGCTCATGTTGAAAACCAGTATCAGCGGCACACCCAGCTCCATAAACTGAACCGCCAGGTAAAGATTACGTTCGAGGTTAGAAGCGTCGATGATGTCAACGACAATATCCGGTTTATCCTTGATGATAAAATCCCGCGCCACCATCTCTTCAACAGAATAAGCGGTCAGGCTGTAAGTGCCCGGCAGGTCCACGACGTTTATTTCGTAATCCCCGTGTTTGCACAGGCCGACTTTTTTCTCCACCGTCACACCGGGATAGTTGCCCACGTGCTGACGGGCACCGGTCAGGTTATTGAAAACCGTCGTTTTCCCGGAATTGGGATTCCCGGCCAGAGCGACTGTTATCTTCCGGGTTATCATGGTTGGGGATGTTTTGATGGCGATAAACTCCTTCCGGAGTTACATAGATAAACGGCTTATTCGGTTATATTACTCGACCTCAATTTTATTCGCCATGCCCCGCCCCAAAAGAAAACGGGTTTCTTTCACGGCGACGATAAACGGACCGCGGCGACTGTTGCTTATAACTTCCAGTTCCACTCCGGGTACCAGACCCATATTGGCCAGCCGGGCTTTCAAACCCCGTCCGGCATTAACCGTCAACAATTTTACTTTTTTCCCGGCAGCCACCATCGACAACGGCATCATTTCCTCGCTTCCTTTTCCATGGACCTTATTAATTAATGAAGTAGTTCAATCATGATTTTCGAAGCATCTTCCTTGCGTAACGACAGGTGGTACCCTTTGACCTTTATCTCAATCGGATCCCCGAGGGGGGCATACCGTTCCACCTCCACCTCCACCCCGGGAACCACTCCCATATCGACAATCCTTTTTTTAACCGCTCCCCGGCCTTCAATTTTCAAAATTCGCCCCTTTTTACCTGGAGCCATTTCATTAAGAGTTGTTGTCACGGATTTTTTCCTTCTGCTTGCGGAGACCTGGCTTTCTTTTGAGCGAAGTCCGGCTGGTATTTGATGTTTTTTTTTCATGACTGCAGTACTTCTTAAATTCAGTCACACAATTGGCGCCCGGAACCGGGCTTTTCTCAATAAAATCAACGAATTCAACAAAACGTTCGAGTATTTCGCGAGGAATAGTATGCTCTATCCGGCAGGCGCCTTTATCGGCGATACCTTCTTCAACCGCCAGCACCTTGACAAAAAAATCCCTCAAGGCGCGGTGTCTGCGAACCACATCCCGGGCGGCTTGCTCGCCTTTTTCAGTAAGAGTAACAACTTCATAGGGCGAATAGTTCACCAGATTTTTCTGCGCCAGCACCTGCAAAGCCCCGGTAACGGAAGAGACATTAACCTTTAGCAGCCGGGAAATATCTTTTGACCGGGCCGCCTGTTTGTCGGAAACAAGATGAAAAATAACCTCCAGATAATCTTCCAGACTGGCGCTGAGCATTTCCGATGTCGGCAAAATTAACTCCTTCACAGTTAAAAGTTAGCCTTGTCTAATAATGTACGGCAAAGCTAACTTTTGTCAAGAGCTTTTGTGAGTTTTTTCACAAGATTTTCAAGCAGCCTTAAGCTAGTCTTAAGACTATATCATTTAACAACATATCAAGGAACTATTTATTAATAAAAACCCAGTTTCCTGTTGCACCTGTTGATAAAAATGCTATTTTTGTCAACAAAGGAGACAGTTTCCAGTGGCTAATGAACTGATACTGATTATTGAAGATGAGACTGATATCGCTGAGCTTTTACGTTATAACCTTGAACGTGAGGGTTACCGGGTAAATATCAGTTCGACCGGCGAAAAAGGCCTGAAGGAAGCCTGTCTGAAAGCCCCCGATGCCGTAATTCTTGATTTAATGTTACCCGGAATCGACGGCCTTGAAGTATGCCGGTCATTAAGGAATAACGATAAAACCCATAATATCCCCATCCTCATGCTGACCGCTAAAAGCGAGGAAGCCGATATCGTCACCGGTCTTGAGGTGGGTGCCGACGATTATATCACCAAGCCGTTCAGCCCCCGGGTCCTGCTGGCGCGACTCCGGGCGGTTCTCCGGCGTAATGAGGTTATCCCCGACGAAAAAACAATTATCAGGATTCACTCCCTGACAATCGACCCCAATCGTCACCGGGTCAGCGCCGGTCATAAGAACATCAGTCTCACCGGCACGGAATTCAAACTGCTGCATACGCTGGCCTCTCGTCCCGGCTGGGTCTTTAACCGCAACCAGCTGGTCGACATCGTTAGAGGTGAAGACGTGGTCATTACCGATCGGACAATTGATGTTCACATTGCCGGTTTACGCAAAAAACTGGGACCGGCCGGCAATCATATTGAAACTATTCGCGGAATCGGTTATCGTTTTAAGGAATAAATATGGCCCGTAAAAAGATGCTCTGGCAAATGTACCTGCCCTATCTGTTTATAATCATTTTGGCTATTGCCGCCCTGACCTGGTACGCTCTGTGGGCACATAAGAATTTTTATATGCAACAGACAGCCGCCGGTCTCAAAATACGAGCCATACTTCTCGAAAAGCCGATGGCGGCTTTTATCCTTAGCGGCAATATGGCGGCAGTTGATTCCCTGTGCAAGGAAGCCGGTCATAAAACCGCCACGCGTTATACGGTTGTTTTACCCGACGGTACGGTAGTCGGAGATACCGAAGAAGAACCGGCCCGTATGGAAAAACACCATACCCGGCAAGAAATAAGCGAAGCCTTAAACGGTAAAACCGGTCTTGCCACCCGTTACAGCAACACCCGCCAAGTTATGCTGATGTACCTGGCGATGCCGCTTTATCAGGATAAACATATCCTGGCGGTTATCCGCACTTCCATCCCGTTGACCTCAATCGAGGAATCGTTAAGTTCCACCCGTACCCGGATGGCCCTGGGCGGTCTGGTCATAGCCATCCTGGCCGCCGGGTTCTGCCTGATAGTCGCTCGACGAATTACCCGCCCCCTGGAACAACTCAAAGCCGGGGCGGAACGTTTTTCCCTGGGTTACCTTGAACGCAAACTGCCGGTATCGGATACCGTCGAAATCGGCCGTCTGGCCGAAGCGATGAATGACATGGCCGCTCAGCTCGACCAGCGTATCAAAACCATCACCCGGCAACGCACCGAACAGGAAGCGATTTTACTGAGCATGGCCGAGGGCGTGCTGGCGGTGGACAGCGATGAAAGAATTATTAATATCAATAAGACCGCCGCCGGTTTTTTTAAAGTTAATCCCGAAGCTGTTGTCAAACGCATTTTACATGAGGTTATCCGCATCCCATCCCTTCAGCAACTGGTTGGAAGAATATTTACCGAACAGCATACTATTGAAGCCCCGCTGGTCCTGCCGGATAAAACTCCGCGTTACCTGCAGGCAACCGGTTCCATATTGCATGATGTAGACGGCAGGGCAATCGGCGCCGTCGTGGTCCTGAACGATATCACCCGATTGCGAGAGTTGGAAAATATCCGCCGCGATTTTGTCGCCAACGTCTCACATGAACTCCGTACCCCCGTTACATCCATCCAGGGTTTTGTCGAAACCCTTCAGGACGGCGCCCTGGAAAATCACGAAGACGCCCGGCGCTTTCTGGAAATAATCGCCAGACACGCCGACCGACTTAACGCCATCATCGAAGATTTGCTCAGCCTTTCGCGAATCGAACAGGCTCCGGAAATAACTTTCTTTTCCGAAAATATTCTCGACACTGTTAAAAACGCCCTTCAGGTCTGTGATGCCTCTGCCCGGGCTAAAAATATCACCCTTCAAATCGAGAATGACCGGCAGGTTATTTTTAAATTCAACCCCACCCTGGTGGAACAGGCGCTGGTGAACCTGCTGGACAACGCCATCAAATACAGTAAAGAAGACGATATTGTAACAATTAAAGTAGAAAAAGATGCAACCGAATTACGGCTGAGTGTCGAGGACCACGGAATCGGGATTCCCGAAGAACATCAGACACGCATTTTTGAACGGTTTTACCGGGTGGACAAATCCCGCAGCCGCCAGCTGGGCGGCACCGGTCTGGGATTGGCCATAGTCAAACATATCGCGATGGCACACGGCGGCCAGGTAAGCGTAATAAGCCGACCCGGAAAAGGCAGTCTTTTCACCCTTCATTTTCCCCTCAAATAACTCTATCCCCGAGTTAATTCATTTACCTATAATGCAATTCTGTCTGCCGCCGGGGACAATAGAATATTTACAAAGTCTTAACTCTTTCTTAACAATGTCTTAACATAAAACCAGTTCTATTTTAATGAAATTTTAACGCGAGTCCAGACAGTAAATTTTGAAAAAGAAAGAAAGTGAAAAATAAATAAAAGGAGTTATCGATGAAAAAAATGCTAATTGTCCTGACCAGCCTTACCCTGTTAAGCCCCCTGGTTATTGCGGAAAACTGGTGGGAACAAGCTAAACTCAAAGGCGACCTTCGCTACCGTCACGAAATGCTTAAGGAAAGCGAGAAGGATGCACGTCATCGTCACCGGCTTCGGGCTCGGTTCGGAATAGAAGGCAAGGTCTCAAGCACGACCGTTATCGGCCTTCAATTAGCCACCGGTTCATCCGACCCGATTTCCACCAATCAAACTCTAACCGGTGGATTTTCCAGTAAAAGCATAATCCTGGACCTGGCTTATTTTGATTTCAAACCCGCCGGTCTGCCGGGATTGAAAATAACCGCCGGAAAAATTCACAACCCGTTTTTCAAACCGGGCAAGTCGGAACTTCTCTGGGACTCGGACTTGAATCCGGAAGGCGGCGCAGCTATTTTCGAACGTGATTTCGACAACGCCGGCATTATCTTAATCGGCTCGGGTTTATGGATCGAGGAACGCTCCAAAAGCGACGATTCCTGGCTGGGTGCCGGACAGGGCGTGTTCAGATATAATATTAATGAGAAAAAATCGAATGTAGCTATCGGTGCCGGCTTTTTCAACTATGTCAATGGCAAGAGCCTCACCCCGTTTTATGACGGTGAGCCGATGGGCAACTCGGTAACACCGGTTATTGTCTCAATTAATGAGGATACCGATGACACGACTTACGCCGAGGTTTACACCAATGACTATGAAATCGTGGAACTTTTCGCCGAAGCCACTCATCATTTTAAGAAGATTCCCGTAACCGTTATGTTCGACTACGTTAACAATACCGCCGCTGACAGTCTCAACACCGGCTGGCTGGCCGGACTGCATATCGGTAAAGCCAAAAAGCCGTGGTCCTGGACCGTGCGTTATATCTATCGCAAGGTGGAGAGCGACGCCGTGGTCGGGACTTTCACCGACTCCGATTTCCGCGGCGGCGGCACCGACGCCAAAGGTCATGAAATCGGCGGCTCCCTTATTCTGGCCGAGAATACTTCTTTTGACGTCTCTTATTTCATAAACAAAATCGGACTGGACAAGGAAGAAGAGGATTTCAAGCGTTTGCAGGTGGACCTGCAGTTGAAATTTTAAAGAAACTCAGAGATTATATTTAAAAATTTCTTAATATAACTCTAACATAACAACAATATGATACTTGTGAAAACTTATAAATTAAGGAGGAAATCATGAAAAAAATAATCACTTTGACCCTGGTTCTGCTTTTTGGCGTGAGTTTACTCAACGCCGGCGGTAATATCACCATCAAGGGTTCCGATACCCTGGTCAGGCTGGGTCAACGCTGGGCCGAGGAATACATGAAACTCAACCCCGGCGTCGTTGTACAGGTTTCCGGAGGCGGTACGGGAACCGGCATTGCCGCTTTGATAAACGGCAGCACGGATATTTGCGAAGCCTCGCGGGACATGAAAGAGAAAGAATACAAACAGGCTGAAGATAAGGGTATTAAACCTTACCGAGTGGCTGTTTCGCTGGATGGTATCTCGATTTATCTCAATGAAAAAAATCCGGTCAAAGAGCTAACTTTTGCACAGTTGAAAGGCATCTACACCGGCGCCATCACCAACTGGAAAGAAGTCGGTGGTAACGACGCCCGTATTATTGTTTACGGCCGGGAAAATAATTCCGGCACTTATGCCTTTTTCAAAGAGCATGTACTGAATGAGGAGGATTACTCCGATTACACTCAGACTTTGCCCGGCACAGCGGCAGTTGTTAATGCGGTTGCCAAAGATGTCAATGGTATCGGTTACGGCGGCATCGCCTGGGCAACCGGCGTACGCTATGCCGCCATTAAAAAGACCGACCAGGACCAGGCGGTTCTCCCCTCCATGGAAACTGTATCCAACGGCACTTATCCCATCTCCCGCGAATTATACTGGTTCTTCAACGGTCAACCCCAGGGTGAGTTGAAAAAACTTGTTAACTGGGCTTTATCAGAGGAAGGTCAGAAGGTCGCTGAATCCGTGGACTATATTCCCTTACCCCGGGAAGTGGCGGAAAAGAATAAGATAAAATAGATTAAACTTGATTATATATTAAAGTGGGCGGATAATAAAATTATTCGCCCGCAATTATTATTATGAATAAGGTCAAACTGCAGTTTAAACCCAAATCCCGATGGCGGGAGTTTCTCGGTGAAAAATTTATCGCCCTGAATGCCCTGGTCGCCCTCGCTGCCATCTTCTTAATCTTCGCCTTCATCTTTAAGGAATCCCTCCCTATTTTCACCAACCCGGAAGTAAAGGAAGAAGCCAGCGTGGATAAAATGGTTTTCAAACAGTTATATTACGAAGGGCGTGAACCAAAATACTCCTGGCAGCCCAATTCCAATGTGCCCAAGTATTCACTGATGCCGCTGTTTATAGGCACTGTCAAGGCTGCCATCATCGCCATGCTGTTTGCGATACCTCTGGGAGTGGGGGCGGCTATTTATTCAGCGGAATTCGCCTCACACCGCTTACGGGAAATAATCAAACCGGTTATCGAACTTCTGGCGGGAATTCCCTCCGTGGTACTGGGTTTTTTTGCCCTTATTGTCCTGGCGACTTTTCTACAAAAAACTTTTGGCTTTGTTTTTCGCCTTAACGCCATCAATGCGGGTATAGCACTGGGTGTAGCCGTCATTCCCATCATATTTACGGTGGCCGAGGACGCCATGACCTCGGTACCTAATTCTCTTCGTGACGCCGCCCTGGCTCTGGGCGCCAATCCCTGGCAGGTTTCGTTGACCGTCGTCTTACCGGCGGCACTGCCCGGTATCGCGGCCGGCGTCATTCTCGGATTCGGTCGCGCCATCGGTGAAACCATGATTGTCCTCATGGCTTCGGGTAATGCCGCCATCATCTCCACGTCATTCGCTGATTCTATCCGCACCATCTCGGCCACCATCGCCGCCGAGCTGGCCGAAGTTGTCTTCGGCGGTGCCCACTACAGTGTCCTTTTCTTTCTGGGCACCCTGCTTTTTATCTTTACCTTTCTTATCAATATGGGGGGCGATTATATCCTTACCCGCATTAAAGTCAAATTCCAGGGAAGGCTAAAATAATGACCCCCGTAACTTCCGACATAACGCCGGTTTTCACTCCAACCGAACTTAAGTTTAAACCCAAGACTTCCGGCTATATCCCCAAAACCCTGACTTTAATTGCGGTCATCATAATCATGGCCATCCTTTTTATAATCCTGTTCAATGTCATATATGGCGGGATCGGCAAAATCAGCTGGGAATTTCTAAGCCGGCCGCCGGAACAGGGTATGGAAGCCGGAGGTATCTTCCCGGCTATATTCGGCACCGTGGCACTGGTGATTCTGATGACCATTGCTGTAGTACCCATCGGGGTGCTGACAGCCATCTTTCTGCAGGAATTCACCACCACGGAATCCCGCCTGACCCGTGTGATAAGACTGGCGATAAATAATCTGGCCGGCGTACCGTCGATTGTTTTCGGTCTCTTTGGCCTGGGTTTCTTCATTGGCTTTGTCGGTCGCGGCATGGACATGTTTCTGAACAATACCTCCGGTCCGGTCTGGGCGCAACCGGCAATAATCTGGGCTTCCTTGACGCTGGCCGTACTGACTTTACCGGTGGTGATTGTCGCCACCGAAGAAGCTCTGCGAACCATCCCCCGTGATATAAAAGACGCCAGCTATGCCCTGGGCGCCACCAAACTGCAAACCATCTGGCGAGTAATATTGCCCCAGGCTATGCCGGGCATCCTGACCGGAGCCATCCTGGCGGTCAGCCGTGGAGCGGGTGAAGTCGCCCCCATCATGTTTACCGGGGCGGCTTATTATCTGCCCTATCTCCCCGCTAAACTCAACGACCAGTTCATGGAGCTGGGTTATCATATTTATGTCATGGCTACCCAGTCGCCTGATATAGAAAAAACCAAACCCATCCTTTACGGAACCGTGCTGGTGCTCCTGATGTTGACTTTTATGTTGAATTTAGTTGCTATTATGATACGTTCCAGAATGAGGTCAAAGCGCGTCAATGCCTGAAAAAAATACGATGACAGAAAACGAAAAAAATCCCCGGTTCCAAAATGACAGCATCCCGGAGAAAAGCCGGTTGAAAAACGAAGAAGAACCAAAAATCAAAATTACCGTCCGCAATCTTGATTTTTTTTACGGCACCGTCCAGGCGCTGTTCGACGTTACCCTGGATATCCCCGAACATCGGGTTTTCTCCCTCATCGGACCTTCGGGATGCGGCAAATCGACTTTTCTGCGGACTCTCAACCGCATGAATGACACCATCCCGGGAACACGCCTGCAAGGAACGGTACTTCTGGACAATGACGACATCTACAAGGTAAAAGACGTTTCCGTCGTCCGTACCCGGGTGGGTATGGTATTTCAGAAATCCAACCCCTTTCCAAAATCGATTTTCGAAAACGTCGCCTACGGCTTGAGGGTTAACGGGATAACCGATAAAAGCCTGATTGCCGAACAGGTCGAGGAAACGCTGAAAAAAGCTTATCTCTGGGACGAGGTAAAGGACAAGTTAAATCACAATGCTTATCTTCTCTCGGGTGGTCAGCAGCAGCGGCTGTGCATCGCCAGGGCGCTGGCTGTCCGCCCCGAAGTCGTGTTGATGGACGAACCGGCTTCGGCACTCGATCCCATCTCTACCTCGAAGATTGAAGACCTCATCGGCGAATTGAAAAAAGATTATACCATTGTCATTGTCACCCATAATATGCAGCAAGCCGCCCGCGTCTCGGACTTTACCGCCTTTTTTTACGAAGGTGTTATGGTCGAAGTCGGGGTAACCCGGAAAATATTCACTAAACCGGACCAGAAAAAAACCGAAGATTACATCACCGGTCGGTTCGGGTAAGAGGTAATTTTTATGACCCAGCATTTCCAGAAAGAAATAGAGAAACTCAAAAAGAAAATACTGCATCTCTCAGCCATGGTCGAAGAAAGCCTGACGTTGGCCGTTAAAGCCGTCACCAACCGCGATTCCGCCCTGGCCCGACAGATTATTGACTTCGATAACGAAATCGATGAGATGGAAGTTGACGTTGAAGAAGAATGCCTGAAAACCCTGGCGCTACATCAACCGGTCGCTATCGACCTGCGGTTTATTATCGCCGTGCTTAAAATAAACAACGACCTGGAAAGAATCGGCGATCTGGCCAGTAATATCGCCGAACGCACCACGGATTTGGTGCAGTGGAAAAACCGGGATGTTCCCTTCGATCTGCCGGCCATGCTGACCCATAGCATCACCATGGTTAAAAAGAGTACCGATGCCTTGATATCGATGGACCCGATGCTGGCCCGCGAAGTATGCGCTTCCGACGATTATATGGATGAACTTCATCGGCTGGCTTTTAAAGTCGTCCAGGAGGAAATTAAGAACAAACCGGAGATGGTTGATTATTATATTCAACTGTTGAGCGTTTCCCGCGTCCTGGAAAGAATCGCCGACCATGCCACCAATATCGCCGAAGACGTCATATACATGGTCGAGGGGCAGATTATCAGACACCACGGCGGCGAATAATTTTTTGGGGCGGCAAGACGTGTTTGTGCCGCATTCCAAACTCGAATGGAAATTCCAATCCAAATAACTTGACAGTAGCCATAACTTTCCTTATCCTCATCCTCATAAAATATTGGGTATGATTAATATATTATAATATGACCATATACAAAACGAGGGGCTTATGGGTAAAGCATTCAAAAAAAAGCATCACCACACCTGTTTTCTCAAAAAGGTTACCGTTATTTCAGCGCTGAACGCCGTTATCACATTTTTTTTCTATTTGAGCCCGCTATATGGGGCGGATGGGGTTGATCCCAATTTCAATTCGCGGAAATATGACGTTTACGATAAACCGGAATATTGCGGGACCTCCTGCCATACCCTCTTTTACCGTCAATGGCAGCAGGCCATGATGTCTCAGGCGTACATTCATCACTGGGATGAAATCGAATATTTCGACCTGGCTGTTCCGCACGCCGATAAAGACCCTGTGGTGTCTGAAATAAAAGCCGGTTGTAACGCCTGTCATTCGCCGCTGGCGTATATGGCCGGCGACACCCCGCCGCCGCGTCCCGAAAAAGGCAGCCGCGCCAACGAGGCCGTCTCCTGCGAGGTCTGTCATACTATAACCGGTTTCAGGGGCGATGTTCCCTTCAACGGCAATTATATTTCCGAACCCGGGCGGAAAAAATACGGACCCCGCGGCACAGGTAACTCACCCGCCCACGATATGGTCAGGTCGGAATTTTTGAAAACCACCGAATTCTGCGGCACCTGCCACAATGAAAAAAGCCCTTACGGCATGTGGGTCAAAGCCACCCAGCTGGAGTGGCAGGAAGGTCCTTACGGTAAAGAAGATATTCGCTGCCACGAATGCCACATGACCTACGCTCCTTTACAGACGGCTTCGATGGGCAACACTTATCCCGACGCCCGTTTGCACCTCTTTCACGGTGCACATGACGACGGCAAGGTGCGGGGAACGGTGGAATTGCGCCTTCAGCCCGACATTCTCGAGGCTGAACCCGGCGAAACCGTCAAATTCACGCTCGCTTTGTTCAATCAGAAAACCGGCCACAAATTCCCCACCGGCTCGGTGGAAGACCGTATTGTCTGGCTTCACGTCGAAGCGGTTGACGCCGCGGGGAAAATTTATCATCTGCCGGTTGACAAAAAAGGTTTCGAGGGCGAGGAATTCACCATCGCCGCCGACATCCTGGGCTACCAGGATATGGGCATCGCCCTCAATCAACCCGCTTTCCCGGGGGTGCAGCGTGACGGCGTACCTTTCGGCGACCGCATTTACCGCATGCCCTATCTTGACCCCCAGGGACGTATCACTATCCAGCAATGGAACACCAAATCATTCGGGGTGGACTACCGCCTGGGTCCCCGTGAAACCAAGGTGGAAACCTTTACTTTCAACCTGCCCGATGACATAGCGCCGGGCCTCATGACTGTCACCGCCACCCTTAACTATCAAAAGCTGGTTGGACCGGTGGCTGATTTCCTGAAGGTTCCGCCGGAGGAAAAGGCGGTTGTAATGGTCAATCAGCATTCAACGCAAATCACGATTCTACCGTAGGAGTCTTTATGCAAAAAAAATCAGCTGTTTTAACTGTGACGGGAATAATGCTGACCCTGCTGGCCATATTACTTTTTTCCCAGCCGGAACCGGTCAGCGCCATCCCGGCCTTCGCCCGCAAGTACAGCATGTCCTGCACCACCTGCCATGCTCCGGTGCCGCGCCTGAAAGCCTACGGGGACGAATTCGCCGGTAACGGCTTTGTCCTCAAGGACAAGGAAGCCACACGTTATTTCATGGCTACCGGCGACGACCGCCTTAACCTCATCCGCGACCTGCCGGTGGCTCTGAGGCTGGAAGGTTATGTCAAACATCAAACCGAAACCGGTCGTGAAACCGATTTCTCCTCACCCTACAAACTCAAATTCCTTTCCGGCGGCTCCCTGACCGACAACGTGGCGTATTATTTTGTTTTCTTTTTGACCGAACGCGGTGAGGTAATTGGACTCGAAGATGCTCTTTTCATATTCAACGACATCATCAAAGGCCAGGACCTTGATTTCTATATCGGTCAGTTCCAGGCCGCCGACCCGCTTTTCAAAAGCGACCTGCGCCTGACTTATGAAAACTACCAGATTTACCGGACCAAAGTCGTACCGGGTTCGACTTTCAGCCTTGCCTACGACCGGGGTATCATGCTGACCTATGGCCTGCCCACCGGTACCGATATCATCCTCGAGGTCCTCAACGGTAACGGTATCGACGAAGCCGACGACTACAAAGTTTACGACAAGGATAAATATAAAAATATCGCTGGACGTATCTCACAGGATATCGGCGAAAATTTAAGGCTGGGCGTTTACGGTCTTTACGGCAAGGAGACTTTGATAGCTGAACCCGACCCGGACCTTTACCCCGGCTCCGAAAACGTTTATTATAAGAACGAAGGCTGGATTGCCGGTCCGGACATGACTGTTATCTATAAGGATATTATTGAATTCAACGCCCAGTACCTGGAAAGACGCGACGATATCTATACTTTCGACAAAGCCACCACGCGCGAGGTTGAAACCCGCGGCGGTCTGGCGGAGCTGATTTTCATGCCCTTCGGCGACCGCAGCCGCTGGTATCTGACCGCCCTGTATAATAAGATTGATTCTGACCTTGATAATGCTGACTATGAAACCTTTACCGCCCATATCGGCTATGTCATGAGAACCAATATCAGGCTCCTTATGGAAAATACCTATGATATTAATAAAGAAGAAAACCGGGTGGTTATCGGTTTTGTAGCGGCTTTCTGATAATAAATAATGAATTTTCATAAAAACGGTCCTGCTCAGAGCCGTTTTTTTATTTATCTTAGAACCTTTACTGAATAATTCTTCTGGATACAGGAATAGTAAAGCGGAGGTCTTCTTTACCCTCAACCCCCAGGGTTATGGACTTGTCGAAAGTCGAATCACAGGCGGCTTCCTTCAACCGTACCACTCCCCGAATTGTTTCCCCGGCATTAAGATGCTTATCCAGGTAAAGTTCCATGAGGTCATCAGCGAGGTCGATTACGTTGAGATTTATTATCATATCCGAGACGTTGGTTATGTCGAAGGTCATCGAATCCTTAAGGTCATCAGCCGTTCGGTAAAGATTGAGCTTGTACGGAGAGATAACCAGCGGGAAGGTGGAGTCGGGATTGATGACGACCTCGGTTTCTATCCTGAAGCGGCGCACGGAATCGGCTTCGTTGGTAAACAAAGCGGGGCGTTTGATAATCAATCCCCGGTAATAACTGGTGGCGAAAATAACTTCAAGACGGGTGCTGTCACCGACAGCCAGCACACTCTTTTCCAGAGGTGCGCTGGTACAGCCTCAGCCGGGTATAACGCGGTGAATCTCAACCGGCTCCGAACCGGTGGAATACAGCCAGAAAGTATGGCTGACGGTCGAGTTCTGAGGTGTGTAACCGAAGTCAAAAAGAGTATCGCCAAAAGTGAGTTGCGGACCGATAAAAACGTCCTTTTCATCACCGGAGACGATGTTGTTGTCACAGGCAATACCAAGTATCAGCAGGTTGGACAATACCACCAGACCCATTACCTTCAAGTAGGTTTTAAACACATGTCGCTCCCATTTCAGACAGGTTATATTTCCATTAAGATAACCTAATTTTTCACCCGGTCAACTTCTTTAAAACAGAGACATATAACCTTTTTAAATAAAAAACCCCCCGACCTGGTGGTTTCGTAGGGTTCAACAGATGATAAAAGACTTTCTGTTGCCGGCCGGAGAACGTATTATCAGAAATTTTCTCTCCATCCGAACAGGATTTTTTTTGCCGTTTTTCCTTTTTCATAGTCAGCGAGGATTCGATCATAATTTAACCTGGAACTGTATGGACAACAATATCCGCCGCCACAATAGCCCCGAAGAACTCGCCGGAATTTCTCAAATCAACCTCGCCGTTGGTGTAATAGAAAGTGGCGAAACGAAGTTTTGGAGAGTGATACTGGAAAAGAAATACGCATCTTCAGACAACACCACTGTACCTGTCGCCTCGAACTCTTTTGTAGAATTATTATAAGTATAAGTACCGCTGATACCGGTCGAAACGATACTATACGCTTCCGACCGGGAGAATTTTGAACATGAAAACATTCAATCTGAATACCAACCCCCGGCTCAAAATCCTATATCATCAAATAAAAAGACCGGCCGAATATTATCTCTGACCGGTCTTTTGAGAGGAGCAGAAGAAAAGTTATGTGTTTGTTTTCACCTTATAAAATGATGCCTGCAACGCTTATTAACTGTGGTCATATGACGACCCCATAATCATTCCCGTATTTTTTCACCACGTAATCGATATCCTTGTCTCCCCGACCAGAAAGATTAACCAGGATAGTTTTGTTGTTTTCCAGAAGGGCGGCAATTTTTATCGCAAACGCCGCAGCGTGGGCGCTCTCGAGAGCCGGGATGATGCCCTCCACCCGCGAGAGCATGAAGAAGGCATCGAGTGCTTCTTTATCATCGATGGTTTTATATTTTACCCGGCCGATATCTTTCAAGTAGCTGTGCTGGGGACCGACCCCGGGATAATCAAGGCCGGAGGCGATTGAATAAACGGGCAGCGGTTGACCTTCCTTATCTTGTAACAGGTAGCATTTGAAGCCGTGGATGACGCCCGGTTTGCCCAGCGTCAGAGTGGCGGCATGGTCACCATCCTTGAAGCCCCGCCCGGCCGGTTCCACGCCGTACATCTCCACCCGCGGGTCGTCGAGAAAAGCCGTGAACAGCCCGATGGCGTTGGAACCACCGCCGACACAGGCGACCAGATAATCGGGAAGTTTTCCGGTCATCTGTAAAAACTGCTCGCGCGCTTCCTCCCCGACAACCTGCTGAAAATCGCGGACCATCATCGGGAACGGGTGCGGCCCGACCACCGAGCCGATGGCATAAAACTGGGTGACCGGATCTTTCAGGTACGCCATCAGGGCGGCATCAACCGCTTCTTTCAAGGTTCTCAGGCCGAAACTGACCGGGATAACCCTGGCGCCGAGGATTTTCATGCGAATTACATTGGGGTGTTCTTTTTCAATATCGACCTCACCCATATAGATATCACAGGCCAGACCGACCAGAGCGGCGGCGGTAGCCAGCGCCACGCCATGCTGACCGGCTCCGGTCTCGGCGATAAGTTTCTTCTTGCCCATCCGCTTAGCCAGCAGGGCTTCGCCCAGACAATGGTTGATTTTATGCGCCCCGGTATGGTTGAGGTCTTCTCTTTTGAAATATATGCGGGCTCCGCCCAGCTTTCTGGATAAGTTCCGGGCGTAAAAAACCGGGCTGGGCCGGCCGACATAATGCCGGTACAAATCGGCCAGCTCTTCTTTAAAAGTCGGGTCTTCTTTAATTTTATAATAGGCGGTAGTAATTTCTTCTAAAACCGGGATTAATGGTTCGGGGACAAACCGGCCCCCGTAAGGGCCGAAATAACCTTCACCATCGGGTTCAGGTCGGGTTTGGGGGGATGAGTGCATTTTTACCTCCTGCTTTACTTTCAAGAATTTTCTTCGTTACCGCGCCGCGGGCTTTAAGGATTTTCGACCCGCGGGTGATTTTACACAGGCTTATCCCCAGCGTTGAAGCTATCTGCCGCTGGGATAACCCGTTGTGGAGCATCTTCATAAGACGCCATCGAAGAGCCACGTCCTTGATTTCGGCGGGGGTAAAGATTTCCTCGAAAAATTTTTTCATTTTCTTAAAATCGTCGATTTCGCAAAACACCTTGATGATTTCATCGGTTGTCGTCATAACCGTCTCCTGTTGTTTCTATACGTAGAAACATTATAATACAAAACCGAAAAAAGTAAAGGGTTTTTTTTTAAAATTTTTATATTTTCAGGAAGAGTAATTACCGGCTTCACCCCTATCCAACTCTCCAGCCCGGTCTTTCAGGTTAAGCCGCCTTACCTGTTCCGGTAGCAGTACCAGATATCGGCGTCAAAATTCCCCTCTGCGTCGGACAAAACATGGACGAAATACAGGTACTGCCCGTCGGCTGTCAAGGACGCTTCACCCACGACACCGCTTATTACCATTTCCGGTGTTCCCCAGTTGCCGTCGTTATATACCGAGCGGTAGATTGCGGCCCCGCTTATACCGCGGGTGGAAGTAAAATACATCGTGTCGCCGTCTATGGTAAAAGTCGGTTGCAGGTCCTCGGCAGCAGAGTTAATCGGCGCCCCGAGATTGACCGGTTCACTCCAGAGGTTATCGGTCAGGGTGGACCGCCAGATATCGGCTCCGCCCAGCCCTCCCGGTCGTTTCGATGCAAAGTACAGGGTTATTCCGTCGGGATGAATGGCGTGTTCGCCGTCGGGATAGATGGAATTGACCGGCTCACCGAGATTTATGGCGGCGGATGGTTCCCCGTTGACGATATCAGCCACGTAGATATCAAGAAAATCATTCATAAAGGGCTCGTGGTTGTAACCAAGGTTGGCGGTACGGTTGGAATGAAAATATACTTTCGTACCATCGGGAGTAAAACTCACCTCTCCGTCCATCGAACCACCGGTTCCCTTACCCAGATTATAATAAACCGGCGCCCCGAAATCGCCCGGTCCGCCGATTCGCGCCGCGCAATAGGTATTGTTCTGAGGAGCCAGTATTTCCGCAGGAGTCAGGCTGTCGAGGATATCGGACGTAAACAGAAAATAAAGATACTGACCATCGGCGGATATCTCAATGGCATCCTCGGGACACAGGGTGTTTATCGGAGCATTTAATCTGACCGGTTGGCTCCAGTCCGAGACCATGCTTTGCGGGTTTCTTGTATCCTGCCGGGAAGACCCTTCTTTTTGGCAGCCCGGATACACCACTTCCTCGTTTGATTGGCTGGGGCTGTTCTTCTTGCATCCCCCCGTACACAAAAGCAGTAACAGGCAAATGAAAAAAGTTAAAGATATTTTTCCCATAATCATATACTTGACCTGTACTTTAACCGGCCGACAACAACTAGGAAAAAAAATTACAACCAAGCCGGTGCAAGTTCAATAACAAACAGAAAAGTTGGAAATATGAGGTTTTAACAATTACTTAACAACCATGGTTAATAAACCCGGCTTGCATGCTCCGTACAAGGTAATTGCCTGGCGGGCGCCGAGCTTGATGACGACCGTCTTACCGCCCAGCGGTTGGCTGATTACCTTGCGCATTTCTTCAAAAGAATTACCCAGTATGGAAACCGGCGCTCCTTCGATATCCGAGACTACTTCCAGCGCCAGACCGCCATACCAGCTGATGCGAAAACGTTCCGGCAGCATTCGCTGAAGATTATCCGGCCGGGTATTGGTAGCCTCGGCGACAATAGCAATCAGGGAATCCGGCATCTTCCGGGTGGCTTCAAAAAGATGCACCCTCTCCACCGCCCGCACCGGCCAATCCTTTTTATCGGTAAATTTTTCAATGAATTCTTCAAGCAGTGTCGTATCACCGTCGGCATAATCCAGCGCGGCATCCCAGACCACGGTGCCGCGAAGTTTCAAATCCAGCCGGTTGCGTTTGAAGTTGAATACCAGATAGGGTTTTTCGGCGGTTGCTAGGTTAAGTTCGGTTTGAACCTGAACAAATTGCCGCTGGGCATCGTCCCGGTTCCAGGGGGTCGTGGTCCCGGCGGTATCGGGCGGTTTGTCCTGCCGACAGGCTGTTCCGTCCGACAGCAGAGCCACGGTTACACATGCTAAAATAATTTTTCCCCGCTGTCCGTGTTTCATTTGTCCTTAAAAAATATAAATCGGTGTCCCAATGGAGACTCCGTTATAAAGTTTCTTTAAATCCTCGGCGCCCAGACGGACACAACCATGAGTGACATTGATACCCAGAAGCCGTTCATAAATAGTGCCGTGTATAAAAAAACCATCCCCGAAACCGATAGCGTAATCACCGAGCATTTCGGCATCATAGCGTTCGCTTTCTTTATCGGGAGGACTCTGGTTTTCTTCGATATACGCCCAGTCGGGTTTTCGCCACCATGGTTCGGCCAGTTTGCTGTTAACCTTGAAAACACCGTGAGGGGTGTAAAACAACCACCGGCGACCGGAGGTACTATCGTACAGTTCCGCCCCGGAGCCGGTAGAACAATCGGCATCAAGCAGCACCGAATCCCGAGTCCGCAACATAAGGCGGTTACCGTAAGTATCGATGACGATATACGGGCGGTCAGGGCTGAGCCGGGTTAAAGCTTTCTTTTTTTCGTTCAATAAACGCCGGGCCTGCTTTTCATCTTCCGGAAGGTCAGTCATAATGGAATCCACCGGCAGAATGTCGCTGATGGCGCGGTGCTCCTGTGACTTATTAAACGTCCTCTCCATTAAAAAAGCCAGCATCAACACCAGGATGCCGGCGGCGATGTAAAGGTATTTTTTCTTCATGGCCACCGGTCCGATTTACGTACGATTGTCACCGCCGTCCCCAGCTTGACGTATTTCATCAGCTCATCCATATCTTTATTGGCCAGGGCGACACAACCCTCGGTCCAGTCCTTGTTTCGCCCGCCCTCGCCGTGAATTTCAATCAAGCCGCCAATACGAGCTTCTTCGGATATAATACCATGAGCCTTATTTGAAGCAAATCTTTTTTTGTCCTGCTCGTTGGGATAGTTTAAAAGCAGCGCCTTGTAATACTTACTGCCGGACGATTTGACTTTTGTCACTTTGTAAATGCCTTCCGGGGTAGCACCATCGCCGGACACCATTTTCTGATGAATCGAATTATAACCCAGGTCGCACGAAAAAGTCTGAATTATTTTCCCCCCGGAAAGCAGATATAACCGGTGTTTCGATTTATCGACAATGACGGCAATTGATCCGGTTCGTCGGGATATCGATACCGTCGAATCGACCCAACGGCGCCACATTTCAATTTTCCGGGATTCATCGCCGGCATTTTCTTCGACAACCGCCGCCAGCCTGACCAGGCTTTCTTTTCCCCGGTTTACCTCTCTGGTAACCTCCTCGAATTGTCCCTCGGCAAATAATCGCTCACTGACTTCCATGCTTAAATTAGCCGAGGACCAGTAACGTTCCGCCCGATAAAGAGTCAGGGTACCATCGAGAGCTTCCCGCCAGGCGTCCAGTTCATCTCGGAAAGCTTTTTTTTGGGATTTCGCCTCGGTTTTCATCTGCTGAAGTTTTTCAACGGCGGCCGCCGATGCTTTGCGAGCTGCCAAATAAGCCTGATTAAAAAGGGAATCGGCCCGGGTGTAATCGCGAAGCGGCGCCAGCCAGCCATTCTGACGGGCGACTTCCAGCTGACCTTCATGAAAGATTTCCTCGGCCAGCCGGTAAGTATCCCCGGCCAATTTCCGGGCGTCATTCTGACGAGCTTTTAAAAGCGCTCCATGAGCTTTCTCCATAGCAGCATCAGGCGGGTCCTGGCACCCGGTTGAAATAATGACAACAATCAGCCCGGTCCTTATTAAAAATGGAAAAAATCTTCTCCTCAGGAATAGTAGCATGAGATTATGCAAGCAAAGAATATGAGGTTTTGTAAAAGAAGGGGTCGTTTTACAACAGCCCCTTCCTTATCAGGTGTCTTTTATTGCTCAGAGTTTTGATTTTGAAGTTTTAGCTTTCGCAGCCGCCAGTTCACTGATGATACTTTCGGTCTTGGTGACTACCGCCTGGAATTTGGCTTTGGCCGTAAGAAAATCACCATTATTGAAATCGTTAACCGCCTCGGCCTGAGTAGCCTGAACTGCCGCCAGATCATTCTTGATGAGTTCCAGGTCGGCTTTGGTACCTTTACCCACAGGAGCGGACTTCAATGCCTTGCTGGCCTGGGCGATCAAAGTATCAACCTTGGACATCATCCCCATCACTTCAGTATGCACCCGTTCCTTTTCAGCCACCGCTTTGGTGGCGGCTTCGTTGGCTAATTGCTGCGAAGTCGCCAGCAATTTACGGGTATTATCATAGCTTCGAAACAACGCAAATTTGGAATTTTGTTCCTCCATTGCCGCCTTCGCCGCATTCAGAGTATCCATTGCCATCTGATATTCCGCCGGGGCATATTTTTCGGCTTCAACCTGCACCGCCGCCTGTAAGGCATCATTGGTAGCCGTCATCTCTGTTTCCGGAGCCTTACTGCAACCAACAACCAACAGTAAAGCGAGTGCACCCAGTACCGATGACACGCGCTTGAACATTTTTGTTCTCCTTCCTGCCATTATTTATTTTTTGTAAGGTTAAAAAAAAAGACATGTTTAAGCTGGCATGCTTATACACATCCTGCAATTGTTTTTCTTTTTTATTTTTTTATTCCTCTTGAGAAATCCAGCCCGATTAAAATACTTTTCAATCTTTTATGTTTCAAAAATACTCGCTAATATAAGGAAATAAGCTTTTTAAAGAAACAAGATTATAACCTTCTTGACTGTTTGTCAAGAGCTTAAAAAACAATATTTTGTCTTCCCTTTAAAACGCAATTCTAAGAATTACAATGCCTTAAGGTTTTTATACTCTATAGGGTTTCATTTTACACCACCCGGCAGAGACAACCCTTCAGATAGCGACCTTCGGGAAATGACACCAGCATCGGATGGTCGGCGGGGTGCGTTAAAAGGTGAAGATACTGGACTTGCCTACGAGCATCGGTCGCCGCCCAGAAAAGAGCTAATTGAAAACTTTCCAAGGACACCAGACCGGAGCAGGAGAAGGTCGCCAGGATACCGCCCGGGCGAAGTATCTTCATCGCCTGGAGATTGATATCCTTATAAGCCGCCAGGGCTTTTTTCAGATGCCCCGAAGTAACGGCGAATTTGGGCGGATCCAGAACGACCATGTCAAAGCGACGGCCGGTTTCATACAAATGACGTAGCCGGTCAAAAGCGTCACCCTCGAGAAAATCCACAGCCGTATTTTCCGGACAATTGAGAGCGATATTCTCACCGGCCAAATGCAGACATTCCGACGACGCCTCCAGAAGCGTAACGGTTTTCGCACCACCTTTCAGCAGATAAGTCGAAAAGGCACCGGTATAGGCGCAACAATCCAGAACCTCCCGCTTATCGGCATATGCGCTCACCAGCCGGCGGTTATCCCGCTGGTCCAGGTAGAAACCGGTTTTATGGCCGTTTTTAATATCGACCATGAAACGTAACCCGTTTTCGCTTATTAAAACTTTATCCGGCGGCTCCGGGCCTAAGAGAACGCCTTTATTTTTATCAAGCCCCTCTATCAGACGGACATCGACATCACTGCGTTCATAAATACCGGCCGGGTGAATCAGTTCATTAAGGCAAGCCGCAACCAGGGGCTTCATTTTATCCGCTCCCGCCGTAAGAAACTGCACCACGAGGTAATCGGCATACTTATCGACTATTAATCCGGGTAAAAAATCAGCTTCACTGAAAACCAGACGAACGGCATCGGTAATACCAGGGTCGGTCAGAAAACGTTTCCGGTTTGCGACCGCCTGCCTGATTTTTTCGTACCACCAGCGGTCATCGGGAAACAACTTTTCATTCCATTCCGTCAGCCTGACTGCAATCTGTGACTGGGGATTATAAATGCCGTAAGCGATAAATTCTTTCCGGCTGTCCCTGACAGTAACCGTATCCCCTGGATTAACCGGATCGACCACCTTATCAATCGCTCCGGAATAGACCCAGGGATGAAACCGTCGGGCGGTTTTATCGCGTTCCTTTTTGAGTATGATATCAGCCATAACAAACCAATAAAATCGTCCGCTGTAATATAATGTTCTTTAAGCAACGATGACATATTATTATGTCAATTGTATCAAGAAAAAAATATGCAGAAAATTTTAAATTAATATGCGGTTGAGGTTCTCAGTTAATAAGAAAATGGGTTATATGGTTATCTTAATATAACCGCTTTTTTAGATAGTACAAACTCCCCGGAGGTCAACTGGTAGAAGTAAATACCCGAAGGCAAGTAATTGTTATTATTATCCCGGCCGTCAAATTCAATCCGGTGACTGCCCACCAACAGCTTCCCGGTGAACAGCTCCCGCACCCTCCGTCCCAGAACATCATAAATAACCATCCTGCTCTCCACCGCCCGGGGCAGGCTGAACTCGATAATGGTGCTGCTGTTGAAGGGATTGGGATAATTCTGTTGCAGGTTAAAACCCGAGGGCCGGTTGTCCTCAGGATTATCGGGAACGTCCACCACCGAGGTATCCTCGATATCAATCTCCTCCTGAGCGCAAGGAATATAAAGAACAAGGGGGTATCTGATATCGTCAGGATTATGATAGATAAGGTTTTCGATAGCGAATGAATCGGTCATGCCCCACCAGTTATTGGTGGCATCGATGGTAATAGCCGGATAATTACTGGCATCCGCGTATATCGCATATCTGCCGTTATTGATAATATTGCAATCGTGCACCGAACCCGTCGGTGGTATGCCCCCCCCTCACCCGCTGGTGCGGGCATAAATGCCGTCGTACGTATTATCTCGTATATCGCAATAAGTGACCTCGAATTGTGGGTGGTCGGTGCTGTAACTCAGGAAATCCAGACCATATTTGCAACCGCTGATGCGGCTGCGGATTATCTTTAGCTTACTGGCTTGATATCCAAATATACCCGAAGCCGTTCCTGTGGTTGACGGCAGGGTCTGACGTATCATGCACCGTTCTATCAGGGTGAGCCCGGATGTATCCTGCGGACTGCCGTTGACATAAATCCCATTCAGTAAAAAATTTTCAATAATACAATCAGAAAGCACTGCCTCGGCAAGGTACACATAAACACCGGTGACGATATATTTAATATGACAGTGTTTAATCCGGCTGATACTGCCCGACTGCATGTCCAGACCGTACCAGCCGCCCGGGGTGGGGCTGCCGCCCAGGGTATCGGCCCGCGAGGAAAAAACTATCGGGCTCGTCGGGGTGCCTTCAGCCGCAAATTCCCCCAGCACCAGCAACCGGGTATTATTATTAAAAAGGACCACCGCACCGGCTTCCACCGTCAGGCATACCGTATCCATCACTGTTACCTGGCTGATGACTATTATCGTATCGCTGTTAGTCCAGGTGGTATCATTCATTAAAATCCCCCCGGCTTCTACCGCTGAATAACCGCTTTGAAAACCTGAAAGTAAAAAGCACCACAGGAACATAAATAATAATGTCGGCTTATGTTTCATCATCACTCAACCACGTACGGTTCGACAGGTAAAAGAGTTTTTTATATATGCTTTTTGAATAATATAACACAGATTATAAAAACGACAAGTTCTTTTCCGATCACACCGACAAACGCGACTGTTTACGTATTCGTAATTTGTTGCCGGATGGTCAATTACAGACAATTCTGTCCATAAATTCACAGTCCTGCTATAAAAAATCGTAAATTTCTTGTCATTTCGAACGCGCGCGCATATAATAATATAAAGGACATTGAGAAAAGGAAAGGATAACAACTTGAACCCGTCTCGAATGATTTTTTTTCAACACCGACTTATCCGAACTCGTTCCTTCCGTATATTAATATTGACTGTTCTATGCCTGGGGCTGATCCGATATGATTCCTTGTCACAGGGAGAAAAACCGCCCAACTCGCGATTGCATGCATCGTGGAATTTCGGCTTCCTTCCTCAGAAAGCCGAGGTCAGTCACCTTTTCTATGTTTACAACGACGGTACTAAACCTTTGACGGTATATCGTATTGACCCCGGATGTTCCTGCACGGGCACGACCAAAATCGAACAGCCTATTTTACCGGGTGACAGTGCGGCAATCGAGGTCACCTTCAAATCCGGTCGTTACCAGAATCTGGTCCGCAAAGCCGCCAAAGTTTATACCGATGACCCTGTCGCCCCGGTTCGGCAATACCGGATTATCTCAAATGTTTTCAAAGAAGGCGACAAAACCGGCGATATCGCGATTACCCCAACCCGCCTGACGTGGAAAACCGAACTTGATAAATTGACTCTGACCACCGACACCCTGCGCCTTTCCAATCTCGGTGACAGAGAACGCAAAATCACCGTCCTTCATTACCCCAAAGAACTGGTCGCAAGCGTAACCTCCGAAACCACGTTAGCTCCCGGAGCCGGCGGCTCGCTTATTCTGGAAAATATATCCGGAACGGTTTCTGAAAATCTGAAGGGCTTATCTCTGACCTTAGCCTTTACAGGCACCGACACTACCATAATCACCGTTCCGATTGAGATAAAAAAATAAAATTTCAGGAAGGTTGGATATGGCGATAAAAATATCTCGGTCTAAAATCCTTTTTTCATTAATACTGGCTATGGCTCTGTGGCTGGGTTGCGGTGACAACGACAAAAAAGCAGTTAACCCCGGCAACCACCCACCGGTGATCGATTCGGTAATTGCTGACCCCGACACTTTCGTGTCCAATAGTTTGACCACTATCACCGTGACGGCTCATGACCCCGATGACGATGCTCTTTCTTATACCTGGGATACCCGTGGCAGTTGGATTCTACCGGTTACGGGAGCCGGGAATATTCTTCAGGTCACCAACTGCTGCCCGATTACCGAGGTGACTTCGGGCTACGTAATCGCCATTGTCACCGACGCCAACAGCACCTCCAGCCGTGACAGTGTTTGTATCTGGGTAACCCCGACAGGCAAATAATCATGCCTTATCGCTTAACGTTGATATTCACCTGGTTTCTGTTGTTCCCCCAGTTTGCCCGGTCACAAAACTGCTGTGCTCCGGCAGTGCCTCAACAGGGTGTTCTGGGTGAAACCGTGACGTTACCGTACACGCTGGAGCTGGGAATGCACTTCGAATACCTTCGCTCCATCGGTTTATACGAGGGGTCTGACCAAATCGACGACCCGAGCGATATGCAAACGACCTGGAAACGGATTACCCTGAGTGCCGCCTATGGTCTTTTCAGCCGGTTCAGCATCAGCGCTATCATGCCTTTTATCTACAAAGAGAAAATCCGCGAGCTGACAGGGGATATTGAACTTAAGAACACCTCCGAAGGTTTCGGCGACCTGACCGTAATAGGGCGTTACAGTATCCTTCCCCGGGATTTTGTCAACTTCCGGGAACTGGCGGTCGGGCTGGGCGTGAAAATACCCACCGGCGCCACGGATAAGCGCAATATCGGTTTAACCCTTCCTCAGGAACTGCAACCGGGCACCGGTTCCTGGGATTTTAATGCTTCCCTATCATATTACCGGGGGATGGAAATGTTTGATTTCGTCCTAAGCGGCACCTATCTTTTAACCACCGCATACAATGAGTACAAATTCGGCAACCAGTTTTCATATTTGCTGTCGGCGAATTTTCACCCCCTGAAATGCCTGGATGTGACCGCTTCTCTGGCGGGTATAGTAAGGGGAAAGGATACAGAAAACGGCCTTGCCGTCCCCACCACCGGCCGACATCAGCTCTGGTTTGCCCCCGGCATTCAGATAACCTTGATTCCCGATTACTTACGCCTGCAGATATATTATGAAGCTCCCCTGTACCAGCATTTCAACGGTGAGCAACTGGGCAGTGATTTCAATCTCCGCCTTTCCCTGGCGGGATTGGTATCTTTAAAAAATACGGAAGAAGAGCTGTAAGATATTTATTTTTTAATTTACCCGCAGCTCCCTGAGAATTGCCGTGGCGTTATGGTTGTTTGGTATCAACTGGAGAGATCTTTTATAATTTTCGACCGAATGCAGGGTATCGCTCTGAGTCAGTAATATTAATATTACGCCATAACTGTAGTATACATTAAACGATTTCGGGTAAACCTCCACATTCAACTTGAAAAGCAGCTGAGCCTCGTCAGTTTTCCACATTGCATGAATTCATAGCCCAACCTATAAACTTCTTTATCCAACAACTTTAAAAGTAAAGTTTAATCAGAAAGGCTTTTCTTAAAGTACTTCCTCAAAAAATGATAAGGTATCCGTAAACCCTAATTCCCGGATAAAATAGAAGTCATATAAAAACTCCTTTTAAAACCCTTAAGCCATAAACAGATATTATTTTTTAATCTAATAAGTTATAGCTTCCCGACTGTAACTTTAACCTCTCCTGAACCGTCTGATAAATATGAATTAATTTGTCTAATTTACTGAGTGCCTTTTGAACCTTCAAATACACAACATCAGTAAACTTTATAAAGGCAATGTCTGGGGGATAAAAAATTTCAGCCTGAATATAACCATCGGAGTCCTTGGACTTCTGGGACCTAACGGTGCCGGTAAATCAACCCTTATGCGAATTTTGGCCACTGTTACCCGGCCTACAGCAGGAAATGTTTACTGGAACGGCTCCGATCTGGTGCTGGCTCCCAATAAAGTTCGGCGGGTTCTTGGCTACCTGCCTCAAGATTTCGGCATTTACCCCAATTTGAACGCCGTGGAGTTTCTGACATATCTGGCCGCGGCAAAAGGTCTCCAGGGCCGGGTGGCTCGTCGACGTATCGACCAGCTCTTAGAAATCGTCAATATGGCCGATGCCCGCAAACGCCGTTTGGGAAGTCTTTCCGGAGGCATGAAACAGCGGGTCGGCATTGCTCAGGCTTTGTTAAACAATCCCGAACTGTTGATAGTCGATGAACCCACCGCCGGTCTTGACCCTGAAGAACGGGTTCGCTTCCGCAACCTGCTTTCCGAACTGGCCGAAGAACGCATTGTCATCTTATCGACACATATTGTTTCCGATGTCGAAGCAGTGGCTACTTCCATCGCCCTCATCAACAAAGGACAACTGCTGGTGCATACTTCACCCGAGGAACTTCTGCGCACCGTTGCCGGCAAAACCTGGGAAGTGCTTATTACCAGCGGTGAACTTATCGAGTTTAAAAAAAAATACATAGTTGGAAGCTCCGTTAAAACCGGCGAGGGTGTGCGGATGCGGGTCGTCTCCGAAGAAAAACCTGCCGGGTCGGCCAGAGCCGTCACCGCCAATCTCGAAGACGCTTACCTTTATCTATTAGACCGGGCAAGGGATAACTCCCGGACATGAGAAAACTCGAAATTTTAAAGCAATTAATCCTGGCGGATTTTCGTGAACGTACCCGCCGTTACAGTTTCCTGGTAACCTTGATGGCGCTTTTATTTTTCGGCTATCTTGTCATTACCGACCAGTTCACCATCCGCTTCGGTGTTTACCGGGGAATCATCAATTCCGCCTGGACCGGAACCGTGATGACCGTGGCCAGCACCATCATCCTTTCATTGGTAGGTTTTTACCTGGTAAAAAACACCCTGAGCCGTGACCGCACCACTAACGTGGGACAAATCCTTGCCGCCACCCCGCTTAGCCGGACGGAATATCTTACAGCGAAATTTCTCAGCAATTTCCTGGTGCTGGCGCTGATGGCGGCGATACTTGAACTGGCTGCCATCGTCATGTACCTAATCTACGGTGATGGCGCGGGCTTTAATTTCTGGCATGTGACTTCACCGCTTTTGTTCATGGCCCTTCCGGCCATGGCTTTCGTGGCCGCCATGGCCGTAGCCTTCGAAAGCATCCGCCCCCTCAGCGGCACCTGGGGGAATATCATCTATCTGGTTTTAATTGAAAGCATCATAATTACCAACATTCAGGAAATAACCTTCTTTGACCTGAGCGGCGTCAGTTTGTTTATTCGGAAAGGTCACGAAGCCGTACGAGCACTTTACCCGGATGCCCGGCCGGGAGTGGTGGTCGGGTTCATAGCCTTCGACGAGGACCTGTCACAAAATATCAAGACTTTTCCCTGGCACGGCTTTGACTGGACCGCTTCCATGATCCTTTCCCGTCTTACGTGGGTGGGTGCCGCTCTGGCAATCGTTGCCGCGGCGGTTCCGTTCTTCGACCGTTTTGACCGGACAAAAACAGTTCCCCCCCAAAAACAAAAAAAACGGATGAAAAAAAACCGTGAACATATCACGACCCGTGAAACCACATCACCCGCTCTTTCTTACCATCAAATAGATACCCCTCGGATGTGTTTCAGTTACCCGGCCATGCTGGTGGCGGAAATTCGTCTTATGCTGAAGGGTTACCGCTGGTTCTGGTATCTTTTAGGCGGGGCGATGATCGTTCTCGAGGTGACTTTACCCCTGGCCGAAGCCCGAAGGTTCGCTCTGTCGGGCGCCATGATACTACCTTTAGCGGTTTGGTCGGCCATGGGTACCCGTGAAACCCGGTATAATACAGCCCAGCTTTTATATTCCGCACCCTGCCCGGTGACCAGGCAGCTGTTTTCAAGCTACCTGGCCGGGGTCATCATAGCTCTATTGATGTCCGGCGGTCTGCTTATAAGATGCAGTCTCTGGGGCTCCTCTTCACTCGTGCCGGGTCTTTTAACGGCGTCATTTTTCGCTCCCGCCCTGGCCCTGGCTTTCGGAACCCTGAGCGGCAGTAAAAAATTGTTCGAGGTTACCTATTTTTTGATTTGGTATATCGGGGGTATCGAAGGTCTCACCGCGATAAACTTCCTTGCCACCACCGACGAAGCTATTACCGCCGGGATGCCCCTTATTTTTGCCCTGATATCGCTGGGTTTGCTAATAGTCGCTTTTATAGTCCGCCGTCGCCGGGTAATCCTCTAAAAAAAAACAAGTTGTCGAAGGGCGGAATCTTACTGACGAATCTTCGGCTTTACCGAACCGATGGCGGGTTGTGAACCGACGGAACATAACCGTTACTTAGATAAAATGTCGATGACCATCGACAAATTGAACTGCCGGACCCGAAACAGTCGGCTTCCGTCAGGAAAGGATTCTTCAAAGCGCTTGAAAAACTACGGGTGTTGAAAGTTTCACTCATATCGCAGGGCATCGATGGGATTCAAAGCCGCCGCCTTGCGGGCCGGGTAAAAACCGAAAAATATCCCCACCGCCCCGGAAAACAGAAATGAGATAACGATAATATCAGGATGGATGATGGCCGAATATTCTGTAAATCGGTTCAGTATCTCCACCACTCCCGCGGAAAGCAGGATACCAATTATCCCTCCGGACAAACTGAGCACCACCGCCTCGGTCAAAAACTGGGTCAGAATATCGCTGGCCCGAGCGCCCACCGACAGCCGAATACCGATTTCACGGGTTCTTTCCGTCAGATCGGAAGAGCGTCGTGTAGGGAAAGAGTGTAGGATAGGGTGT
>CAZUAS010000023.1:0-34510 GCA_964618515.1 uncultured Ignavibacteriales bacterium
TGTTATCAAGAGCTACAAAAGCACCCTGGACTTTTTTATAAACCATGATGGAATCGCCAAATTCATCTACGGTATCCCGAAGATAGGTCGAGTAATGGGGATTGCCCAGAGGGTAAGTACGTTCGATGACAGCCTGGAGTGAATCGACCTTTTTAAAAAGGGCGGCTTCAGCGGCGTTTTGAAGTTTAGTGTCAAGAGAAGTATAAACTTTAAGACCACCAGAATAAAGCACCGATTCTCCATATTTGTCCAGAATATACCGGCGGATAGTTTCCGTGAAATACGGTGCCGTACCAACTTTTTCCTGAGGTGGATTAATCTTTAATGGTTCTTTTATCAGGGAATCATAAACTGCTTCAGAAATCCCACCCCAGTCGTAATAAGAATAAAGGACCCGGTTGCGGGCTTTCAGGCTCTTTTCGGGATTATTAAAGGGTGAATTGATATTTGGTCCCCGCAAGAGTCCCACGAGGATGGCACAATCGTTTAAGTCAAGCTCGGATACGGACTTGGAAAATAACATATGGGCGGCGGCAGCTACTCCATAAGCCCCACGACTGAAATAATATTGGTTCAAGTACATCTCCAAAATTTCATTCTTGGAGTAGGTCCGTTCCAGTTTAATGGCCGTCAGGGCTTCCTTGATCTTTCTTTCGAAAGTTTGTTTCTGGCTTAGAAAGAGCATGCGGGAGAGTTGCTGGGTTACGGTCGAGGCTCCAGCCATTATTTTAAAATGCACAATATTATTAATGGCAACGATGGCCGTTCGGCGGATATTGATGCCCCAGTGGTCATAAAACTCCCGGTCTTCCGCCGCCATAACCATATCCAGCAAAATCTGTGGGATATCCTTATAGGGGGTTAAAACCCGGTTCTCGCTATAAAACTCCTTGAGGAGTAACCCGTTACGGTCATATATCTTGGTGTTCAGACTGGGTTCGATGTTGTGGAGTTGTTCAAACGAGGGAAGTTCCGATTGATAAATGTGATAAGTTCTAAATCCGGCAATTATAGCTAAAACCAAAATTAAAGCTGTAAGGGCTAAGAGAGAATTGCGAAGCCGATGACTGGAACTTTTCCTTATGTTCTTTTTTCTACCGATATTTGTCATGGTTTTTATTAAACGATATAATCTTGATTCAAGTCAAGTTAAAATAATACCGTAAGAACAAGGCTTTCTGTTAGATTTATAATAATCCATATTTTTAATTTATTTCGTTAGTTTTAAATATATATTAACCTGTATTATTATATTCCGATACCTTAAAATGGTTTAAAATTAAGGAGCGTTTTTGAAGATGGAATTTGACAGTCCGGAATTGAAAAAAGAATTTGAACATCAGTGGCAAATAATTTCCAGAGGTGCAGTGGAAATTATTCCGGAAGATGAATTTAAAGCCAAAGTTATCAGGTCGATTAAGGAAAACAAACCCTTGCGGGTTAAACAAGGCTTTGACCCCACAGCTCCCGATATTCACCTGGGACATACTGTTGGTATTCGTAAGTTGAAACAATTTCAGGACTTAGGACATAGAATTGTTCTTATAGTGGGTGATTATACTGGCTTGGTAGGCGACCCTTCCGGTCGCTCCGAAACCCGCCCCATGCTCAGTTATGAAGAACTGATGGCCAATTCCGAAACCTATCAAAAGCAGTTTTTTAAAATTCTGGATAAATCCAGAACCGAAATCCATTATAACGGAGAATGGTTTAAGGAAATGGAATTTATAAAATATATGCATCTGGCCACTAAATTTACCGTTGCTCGTCTTCTGGAAAGAGATGATTTTGCCAAGCGATTTAAAAACGGCATCCCCATTTCGGTTCATGAACTTTTTTACCCCTTGATGCAGGCTTATGATTCCGTGGCAATACGAGCCGATGTCGAACTGGGCGCTACCGAGCAGACTTTTAACCTTCTGGCTGGCCGGACAATTCAGGAAGCCTTTAATATGGAACCCCAGTGTATTTTGACCTTACCTATTCTGGTAGGGCTTGACGGTCAACGCCGGATGTCCAAGTCGCTGGGCAACTATATCGGTATCGATGAATCGCCCCGGGAAATGTTCGGTAAAGTAATGTCGATACCCGACGAACAAATTTATCATTATTTTGAACTGGCTACCGATGTCAGTCTGGAGGAACTTAAAAAAATTAAAGCCGACCTCAGCCAGAGCAACATAAATCCTATGGACTTGAAGAAAAAGCTGGGTGAAACCCTGGTTGACATGTATCATCCGGGTGGGTCGGGTGCCGAGGCCCGGCAGGAATTCGAACGAATTTTCTCACAGAAGCAACTTCCGGATGAAATTCCGGAAATTGACTCCCGGCAATTACTAGAATTGGATATCAAACCCGACGCAATTTATCTGGTACACCTGATGACCAAAACCGGTCTGTCCAAATCAAATGGTGATGCCCGGAAACTCATTGCCGGCGGGGGAGTGTCCCTGGACAATCAGAGAATCACCGATCCCGATTTCGAATTCAAACTTAGCCGGGATATGGTTTTGAAAGTCGGTAAACGCCGCTTTTTGAAACTGAAAGCCAAATAATGTGCAACTTTTTTTAATTCCGGACATTAAACAATAGAAACAGGTAATTTGACGCGGAAGATAATTTGAAAACACTGGTTTTTTACAGAAATTTAGTATTGATAACTGTTACCTTTGCGCTGGGATGTTCCTCCAGAGCTGTCAAGCATACCATAACTGAAGTCAAGACTGATACCCGACGTCTCGAAGCTAAAGCCATCGTCAGTGATTCCCGGCGTGATCGGATTGATCCCCGGGCGTATCATTATTATACCAACGGATTGATTTTTGAAGGTTTGGGTGACCTTCCCAACGCGGCTAAAAACTACCTTGAAGCTTTCAATTATTACCCTGAATCTTACCAGATAGGTTATTCACTGGCTGAGGTTTACTATCGGATGTATCAACCCGAAAAAGCCCTGCCGGTGCTTGAAAAACTTATTCCCCGCGATATCAATGTCTTCCGCCTCAGCGCCGCCTGTTTTCGAATGACCAATGACTTTATCTCAGCTCAGGAATCATACCTGAATATTATTAAGCTGGATTCAAATAATAATGAGGCTTATAACAATCTTTTCGATATATACCGGTCTCGGAACAATATCGATTCCACCATCTGGGCGCTTGAAAACATGGTTCGCCTGAATGTCAATGATGACCGTTTATGGCATCAACTGGGACGTTTTCAAGTGCAAAAAAGAAATTATGACCTGGCCAAAACAGCCTTCAGCAAATCCCTGGAACTTAATAAAAGTCAGGAAAATTTCATGTCGTTTATCGGGCTGGGAGAATTATACGAACTTTCTTATCAGACTGATTCAGCGGAAACGATATATAAAGAAGGACTTGAACTTGACCCGACCAATCCGTTATTGCTCAGGCTGATAATCACTCTTAACGTTAACCGTGACTCCCTGGCCAGAGCGCTTCCGTATGTTCATAAAATTATTGAAGTTGCCCCGGATAATAATTTTGAAAAACGTCGCCTGGGAGTTATTTATTACCGACTCGATTCCCTGACCCGGGCGGACAGCATTTTTAATGACCTGGTGACATCCGGTGATGAATACAGTTTGAATCACTTCTATCTGGGACTGATAAACACCCGTAACGGAAACATTGAAAGAGCCCGTAACGAATTCGAAATTCTGACCCAGCTTGAGGATACCCTTTTTATAGGGTGGATCAATCTGGGATTGGCATATCGCAACCTTAATCAGCCTGAGAAGGAGATTGAAACTTATAAAAAAGGGCTTAATTCGCTCAAGTCCGAAGAAGGGGTGGACAACCTTCTTTTTTCACTCGGGGCGGCTTATGAACGTAATAATCAGGTAGAGGATGCGATTGCAACTTTTGAGCTTCTTCTTGAACATTACCCGGACAATGCCCAGGCTCTTAATTATCTCGGTTATATGCTGGCCGACCGTAACATGCAACTGGATTATGCCAAAAAGCTGATTACCCGAGCTCTGGAAATAATTCCGGAGAATGCGGCTTTTCTTGACAGTTACGGCTGGGTGCTATTTCGCCAGGGTAATTTTAATGAAGCTTTGAAATATCTCAAAGAAGCGGTTAAGCTTGACAGCGACCCGATTATATTCGAACATCTTGGTGACACTTATAAAGCCAAGGGAAATACGAATAAAGCCCGGGAATGGTGGCGAAAAGCGCTTGAGCTCGACCCGGATAATGATGCAATCAAAGAAAAACTGGATTATTGAATATGAACATTCTTAAAAACCACAGGGTGAGATTTTTTCTGTTTATTTCAATAATTCTTATATATTTCAATTGTGCGGAAGTGGTGTCGCCCCCGGGCGGTGAAGAAGATAAAAAAGCTCCTTACCTGGTAAGTTCCCTTCCCCCTAACGGGGCTGTTAATGTCACTCCGGCTAACCGTATTGAACTTTATTTTTCTGAACCAATTGTAAAACCGGGTGTTGATAATCCTATCTATTTCTCACCTCGTCTGAAAGAAAAACCTAAAATTAAATGGAAGTCAAACCGGGTTATTATTGAACTCGATGAAAATTTCAGACCTGACGAAACTTATATTATTTCTGTACAACCGAATCTGTCTGACCTCAGAAATAATAAACTCGACAGCGCCATAACCATAGCTTTTTCGACCGGTGACAGCATCGATTCGGGAAGAGTGGCCGGATTCGTTTATAATAAAGGCAAACCGCATAGTAATGCTCTGCTGGCTCTTTACGACCTGGCTAAATATTCCGACAGCATCCCCTATGATTCGGCTTATCCCGATTATCTGAACGTTTCCAGCCAGCTGGGATATTTTTCTTTTCAGTACCTGCCGCCCAGAGAATATCGCCTGCTGGCTTTTAACGATAAAAATAAGGATGAACGTTTTAATCCTTTTTTTGAAGAATTCGCTCTGCCTGACCGACCGGTGAAAATCGGTGGCGAAGTTGCTCTGGATAACCTTCTGATGACCATGACCGCACTCGACACCTCGAGAGTAAATATACTTTCGGTGGTCCTTAATCCGGACAACCTCTTAAAAATCCGCCTGACTCGTTCCATACCGTTATTTTATTTGCGGCTCAATCCATCGCATATCGTTTTGTTTCCCGCCGGGGATACCGCCGCGGCTGTCTATGCTACCTCTTTCCAGGAAAATAACCTTGACGAGTCATCAATTTTGAATGTTTACTTTAGGTCAATAACGTCCGGTAACTATATTCTTAAAATTACCTATGAAAAAGATAAGCCGGAACTGGTATTTAAAAATATTGAACTGGCCGTTAAGGAAGATAAAACCCCGCCGGCTGTTCTGGAATTTATACCCGGCGCTCAACCGGTTTTCTTAAGCGAGGCTGAAGTAAAACTGGGCTTTTCCGAGCCGCTTGATACGGCAGTTTTAACCGACCACACTTTTTTCCTCCGGGAAGATGACACTCTTAATATTACAGTAGAAAAAAAATGGCTCGACCCGTTTCATTTATCGCTTATTCCGGCAAACTTGAAACCAGGTAGTAAGTATCGTCTTGACATAACGGAGTTCGATATCGTAGACCTGGTCGGTAACCCCATGGGTGATTCTCTGCTGTCTTATAATTTTTCAATATTAAATATCGATTCTCTGGGAGCTATATCCGGTGATATTTTAATCAGTTTACCTGGTGTATCGAGCAACCCGGTTATTTTGACTTTTGACGAACAGTCGCGCAAACAGAGTTTCACCACTAAGGTAACGGGTAATCATTTTAAAATTGACGTACCGGCGGGCAGGTACCTTCTATCTGGGTATATAGATATTGATTTAAATGAGAAACTGAGCCCGGGGGTCTTATATCCCTTCAGACCCGCTGAAACGATGGCTTTCTATCCCGATACTATTAGAGTACGTCCCCGGTTTGAAACCTCTGAAATAACTTTTGAATTCAAATAGAAGACTTTGAGCGTCAATAAAAAAGCGGGTTTTGATACCCGCTTTTAAATTCATATACACCGTTCTATTTGGTCAGATGTCCCCAAATGGTTAAAGTAACGCGACGGTTTTTGGAGCTGGCATTCTTTTCATCGGGCAGGGCAACCGGTTTGGATTTACCATAGGAAATTACAAACATCCGGTACAGTGAGATACCGAAACGATCAGCCAGATATCTCTTGGCTGAGTTGGCTCTTTTTTCACCAAGCAAAAAGTTATAGCTGGCGGAACCGGTGGCGTCGGTATGACCAGCTATTTCGATTACGGAACCGGGATAACTTTCCAATTTCTCACCGGCTTCATTAAGAATACTGCCCGCGATATCGTCAATCTCATAGCTGTCGAAATCAAAAGTTATTTCACCTGACCAGATAATCTGGTAATTTTCGAAACCGGAAGCTTTATTGATAGCCATATCGGCTTTTTCCGAAAGTTGTACCGCCAGAGCTTTCAATTTGGTTATTTCGGCATCGTTGTTGTCAGTTTTATCAGCAACGGTTTTAATCTTGGCATCAGTTTTAGCCTCGGAATCAGCTATCTGTTGCGCAACATAGTCCTTGTTAACTCCACAACCAGAAACCAACAATGCCATTAAAGCCAATAAAACCTGCAGCATGTAAAGTTTCTTCATTCTTGTGTATCCTTTCATTAAAGGTTATCTAGAATTCAATTATTTCAATTTTAGGAAAAGGTATGTCAAAAAAATAAGTAAATCAAGATAAAAAAAAGAAAACTTATCACTGCTTGATACTCCCGGCAGTGATGCCGGAAATAATATACCGTTGCATGAAAATAAAAACGACAAGAACCGGGATAACGGCAATAACGGAACCGGCCATCAGATGCTGCCAGTCGATTGCCTGGTATCCCTGGAACATGGCTAGGGCTACAGGAAGAGTATAGAGGGTATCGTCAGTAACCAGTATATAGGGAAAAAGGAAAGAATTCCAGTTGGTAAAAAAAACCTGAATGGCTAAAACCGCCAGAGCGGGTTTACACAGCGGCATGACAATTTTAAAAAGGATCTGGAATTCACCGGCTCCGTCGATCCGGGCGGCTTCTTCCATCGACGGCGGCAAAGTTTCAAGATACTGTTTGACCAGAAAAATACCGATAGGATTAACCAGCCAGGGGAGTATCAAAGCCCAGTAGGTATTATATATTCCGGTTTTCAAACAGAGCAGATAAAGCGGAATAATGGTTATATGGGCAGGTATCATCAGGATAAGGATAACACTCACGAATAAAAAACGGTTCACAATATATTTATATCGAGCCAGAGCGTAAGCGGTCATGAAACAAAATAAAATATTCCCTGCGGTGACAATGCCGCCGATCAGCAAGGAATTGAAAAGAGGTCGCCCCATATTTATATTTTGAAATAAATCCACGAAATTGCTTAAAGTAAAACTTGAGGTGAAAAGGCGGTTGAAGGTGATACTTTCACCGACCTTAAGCAGGGACACTCGAAACATCCACAGCAATGGCCCAACCATTAATATAAGTACAATTATTAGAATACCATAGAGCAATGCCACCTTGCCTATTTTAACTGCAGTCACCATACCGGCTGTTGCCTTTTCAATAAAATAAATTGAACAGCTGAAAAGACGGCAATTATGATAAATAAAACATAAGCGGCGGCAGAGGCATAACCGAATTTGAAAGCCGTGGCAAGGCCGGTATCATAGATGAAATAAACCATGGTGGAAGTATCGAACTTGCCTTTGGTCATCACGAATATTTCCACGAAAACCTGAAAGGATTTTATGGAATTTATGACCAGTATGAACAGGGCTACCGGTTTTAAAAGGGGTAGGGTGATTGACCGGAATCGGAGCAGTGAGGAAGCGCCATGTATTTCGGCGACCTCATATAATTCTTCGGGTATGGCCTTGAGACCGGCCAGGAAAATCAGCATGTAATAGCCCACCGACATCCATATATCCATCGCCATAACGGCAAAGAGAGCCGTATCGCTGTCGTATAGGAAACCGTTAACCGGGACAGAAAAACCCGCCGCTTCTAGTAGAAGGGCGATATAGCCGCCGCGTTGATAGAGATTGGTGAAAATGAGGGCAATGACGACCATCGAGGTTATTGACGGTAAAAAATACCCCGCCCGGAAAAAAGCCCGGCCTTTGAAACGGCGGTTGACCAGAAGGGCCATCAGCAGAGAAATAATCGTTGTCACCGGGATAGTCCCCAGGACAAAAATAAAAGTATTTTTAAGCGAGCTTAAAAATGCCGCGTCCAGAAACAGGTCTTTATAGTTATTCCAGCCTGTCCAGTTGTTTTCCCAGGGTACAAATTTAAAATTATGCAGGGTGCAATCGGTGAAACCGATTAAAAAGGAATAAACTATAGGAAACGCCCAGAACAGGACAAAAGTCAAAAGCCAGGGCAGAGAAAAGATAAAGACGGAAAGTTTGACGCCTTTCATTTTTTCCTGAGGGCGGTTATCTTGTGCTGGGCATCCAGCAGGGTAGCCGCCGGAGGTTTATTGTTGAAAACCACATCCTCAACAGCTTTTTCGATGATATCTTCAATGTAAACCCAGTTCGGGTCAACCGGGGGGTTTTTGGCCATGCGCAGTTGTGAGATAAAAGTCCACAGGTTTTTATCGCTGGTAAAATATTCGTCCTGTTGAGCTTTTTTACTTGATGGGTTGGCTGAATAATTCGCTTTGCAGAAACGCACCTGGTTTTCAGGCGAGACCAGGTAGTCGATAAATTTTCGGGCGGCCTCTTTATTTTTCGAATTTTTATTGATAGCCAGGAATTCTCCACCCATAAAGGAGCGGCCGGGCAATTCGAGCCCGGGCATAACCGTGGTGAAAAAATTTAGTTCGCGATTTTCCAGTTTAATGCGTTTCAAAAGCCAGTCGCCGGAAAGGATAAAAGCGATTTTACCATCAAGAAAAGCATCTTCAATCCCGCGCTGGTCGGCCACATAACCCGAGGAATCATGCAGAATTTTATAAACCCGCAAGGCTTCTATGGCTTTTCCTGAGGATAAAACGCAGACCTTGCCGTCGTCGCTGAAAATCTGACCGCCAAAGGACCAGAGAAAAGGAAGAAACTTTTTATAGAGGCGGTGTTGTTCGGGAGTGTTAGAGCCCCAACCGTAAAGACCGGTTTTCATAGAGGTAACCTTGTTGGCCATTCTCCTCAAGGCAATAAGCAGGGTGGGAAGAGTATCTTCAGGATATCCGGCCCGGTTCAATATGTCCCTGTTCCCGAACAAAACCCGGGTACCGAGAATCCACGGCCGGGCATAGACCTTGTCCTGGTAGGTTGCCATACTCCATCCATCGTATTCGCTGCTGTCCGGTACTATATAAGAAGTGATATCATCGATATGTCCGTTGACAATAAATTCGGCGAGCCAATCGGAACCCAGTTCCACTACATCCGGGGCGGTTCCCGAAGCAAAAGCCATAACCAGCTTTTCATGACCGTTTGCCCAGGTCAGGTCGGTGACTTTTACTTTTATATCCGGGTTGGCTTTTTCGAATTCCTCGACCATGGCGTTGATGGTCGGTTTGATACCGGCATCGGTCCAGAACTGCCACCATTCAATGGTTGTCTGAGCTGAGATGGTAGTTATAGTGATAAAAAACAAAACCGTCGATAAAATACTTCCCAATTTCATAGGTACCTCTTCTCATTTTATTAAAACCTATCAAATATATTTTTTATTTTTATCAGGTCAACAAGAAATCTTTTAGTTGATTTTAAGTTCCTTAAATTATTTCTCATATTATGCTGTTGTACCTGACAAAACTGGCATTGGTTCCGGCTGTCGCCTGGTTCGACCTTACTAAATTGCCGGTGTTGATAAGTGCCGTGATAGCCATTGTAATTGTATTATATACCACCTATTCCAGGAAGAGCCGTGAGAGGTTTAAAATTCGGGAAATAGCCGGGCTCAAGGCAATAGAAGAAGCCATTGGGCGGGCGACGGAGATGGCTCTGCCGGTCTTATATACTCCCGGCTGGGGCGGCGATATCCAGCGCCCCACCACTATAGCCTCACTGAATATATTAAGCCATATTGCTGAAAAAACGGCACAATATAACTGTCATCTGCTGTTTCCCACCCATGACCCGGTAATCATGTCGGTAGCCCAGGAAGTCGTACGGGAGAGCTACACCCGGGCTGGTTTTATCGACCGTTTCCAAGAAGATGATATTCGTTATGTAACCTCGTCACAATTCGGCTATGCCGCCGCGGTCGAAGGTCTGATTACGCGTCTTAAACCGGCTTCTATTTTTCTGCTGGGAACATTCGAGGCGGAGTCGCTGATTCTGGCTGAAACGGGCAATAGCGCCGGGGCGATTCAAATCGCCGGCACCGATTCCACCATCCAGCTGTCCTTTTTTATTGTGGCCTGTGATTATACTTTGATAGGTGAAGAACTTTTTGCCGCTTCCGGATACCTTTCCGGTGACAAATCCATTCTGGCTTCGATAAGAGCCCAGGATATTCTCAAGATTATAATCATTGTTTTTATGGTAACCGCTGTCCTTTGGGTTTCATTTGTCCCTTCGGCGGATTGGTGGGTTTTTCGATGACGCGTAAGATTCCACAAACTATCTGCACTCTATTCGGAGTGACTTTGTTTCTTCTCTATTTCTCTCAGCATCCGAGCGCAAGGAATCTTAATTTGACCATCCTCAACGAATATTTCCAGATTATCTTCGCCTTTACCTTGCTGGTCGGAGTGGTCAGTTTCGTTAAGGTCAACCTGAAAGCCTTTGAAAGGGGTGAAGACCGTGTCTATCACCTGGTTTCGGTCCTAGGGGTTTTTATGATGCCGTTGTTGGCGGTTATCTGGGGTATTAAGGGGGATTCACCGTTTATGTGGGTGTTTGAAAACATCCAGGTTCCCATGCAGGCTACCGTTTTTGCTTTGCTGGCTTTCTTTGTGGCTTCAGCATCGTTTCGGGGTTTCCGCGCCCGCTCGGTTCAGGCAACCATATTACTGGCGGCCGCCCTGATAATGTTACTCAGCCGCTCGACCGTCGGTGATTTGATAGCTGATGAAATTCCGCAAATAGCCGACTGGATTCGCAACTATCCCTCCATGGCCGCCCGACGGGCAATCCTGATCGGTATCGGACTGGGTTCCCTGACGACATCTTTAAGAGTCATGGTCGGAATCGAAAGAACCTGGTTGGGAGGGGATAAATGATAAAACTCGAAAGCCGACATTATGTCTTTCTGGGTTTGTTTGTGGTCATCCTGATGACCATGCTCCTCAATGTCAGAATGGATATAAAAGTCTCACCGGAAACACAAAAAATGTACGATTATATTGATTCGTTGCCCGAAGGTTCGGTGCTGATGGTATCTTTTGACCACGAAGCCTCGGCGATACCGGAGATAAAACCCCTGGCGCTTAATATCCTTCGTCATGCTTTTATAAAAGGTCACCGTATTATCGGTGTCTCCCTGTTAGCTGAAGGTACCGGTATCGGTTATCGCCTGATGCAGCAGACGGCCAGGGAATACGATAAGCAGTATGGCTCCGATTATGTCTATCTTGGTTTCAAACCGCAGTATATTGCGGCGATTCTGTCGATGGGGGAGTCAATACCGGAAACTTTCCCTGAAGATTACCTGGGACGGTCTTACGCTCGGTTACATCTTTTGAGCTCGGTGAAAAACTATGATGATATAGCGGGCGTGATTTCGATTGCCGACGGTTCTCTTACCACTCACTGGATTGAATATGCTCATGCCCGTTACCGCGTGCCGGTTTCGGCGGCGGTGGCGGCGGTGATGATGACCACTTATGACCCGTATATTTCTTCGGGACAATTGCATGCCATGGTGGGTGGTCTGCGCGGAGCCGCCGAATACGAGAAACTGCTCAATATCGGCGGCAGCGGCCGCCGGGGGATGCTGGCTCAGACCAGTGCCCATATTTATGTGATTCTGATGATAATCGCCGGTAACGTGATTTATTTTACCAGTCGTAAAAAGAAAACGGGTGTTTGATGGACATAGGAACTATCATAGCCGGGTTATTGACCCTCGCGATACTGACTTTTCTTTATCACGACAATCCGATTTATAAATTGGCGGAGTCACTGTTTATAGGAGTGTCAATCGGTTACTTTCTCGTCATCAACTGGACTAATACCATCATGGACCTGATGTTCGTGCCGCTGTTTACACAGGGGAAAGCTGCCCTGATAATTCCGCTGATACTTGGGTTGATGATGTTCGGTCGCTTCAATCGCAAAACAACCGTTCTATCGCGTATACCCATTGCAGTTTTAATCGGTTCCGGAGCGGGGGTGGCTATCCCGGCTATGCTCGATGCCCGTACTCTCCAGCAGATGTCGGCCACAGTTGCCCCGATACTCGCGCCCGACGGCCTGCCTAATATATCAGAGCTGGTGGTCATGTTCGGAGTGGTAACTACCCTGATTTATTTCTATTTCAGCCGGGAACACCGGGGCTGGTGGGGGAAGTCGGCAACAATGGGAACTTATTTTCTAATGATATTTTTCGGTACTACCTTCGCATATACGGTCATGTCCCGTATGTCCACTTTTATTGGCCGTATGGAATTTTTACTGACTGATTTTCTTAAACTTACGCATTGATTATGAAATGCCCCTACTGTAAGATTGCCATGAAGGAACTCAAGCGCACGTTTCATAAAAAACGCAAATGGGTTTGTCCCAAATGCGGCAAAATCCGCTTTCAAATCATCAAGAAAAGAGATTGATTTTAGTCCTGTAGTTTATTATGAAACATTTTGAATAATTTCTCGTTGACGAAGTAATACCTCAGAAGCAGGACTAATTAAAATATGGATGTAAGAATAGGCACTTCCGGTTACAGCTTTGAGGATTGGCGCAGTGTTTTTTACCCGGAGAATATCGAGAAAGGGAAAATGCTGGATTATTATGTCCAGCATTTTCCGACAGTCGAAATAAATTCTACTTATTACCGGATACCCCATCCCGCGGTAATGGCCAAAATAACGGCCAAGGCACCCCGGGGATTTGATTTCATGGTCAAGGCTCCCCAGTCTTTCACGCATACCCGCACCGACTTTGAGAAAGAAGCCGCCGCTTTTGCAGAAGCCCTCCGGCCGATGTCCGAGTCCGGCAAACTTGCGGGTATCCTGGCCCAGTTTCCATTCTCTTTTAAGTTCAGCACTAATCACCTTGAATATATTAATCTCTGCCAAAAAGCAGTTGCTCCGCATCCGCTATATGTCGAGTTTCGCCATAACAGCTGGGTTAACCGTTCCATGTACGACTATCTCAAAACCAGGAATATCGGGTATGTTTGTGTCGATGAACCGCAGCTTCCGGGTCTTCTCGGTCCCGATGCCTTTGCCACCACTGAAACGGCTTATATCCGCCTGCACGGCCGTAATGCCGAGAAATGGTGGGAAGGTGGGGCGGAGCGGTATGATTATTGTTATTCTGAAAACGAACTGAAAACCTGGAAGGATAAAGTTGAAAAATTGTCCATGAAAGTGAAAAAGATATATGTCTTTTTCAATAACTGTCATCATGGCCAGGCAGCCCGCAATGCCCGGGAGTTCATGCGGCAGTTAAACCTGTAGCGCTTTGGCAATGATTTTAGTTGACTAATTAATTTTATTATTGTATAAAAAAAACCGTTTAAAAAAATATCGAGTATTATATGTATCTGAGACTGGAAAATGTAAGAAAAGAATACGATGGCAAGGTAGCGGTGGATAATTTGTCCCTGGATATTCCGAAGGGGATAATTTTCGGTATTATCGGTCCAAACGGAGCCGGAAAAACCACCACCATCCGCATGATCATGAATATCATCGCCCCTGATGCCGGACGGGTGATATTCGACGGTAGAGAAATCGACGACAGCTTTAAAAATCATGTGGGATATTTGCCCGAAGAGCGCGGTCTTTATAAAAAACTGACTTTGAGCGAAGTCATGATTTACATGGCCGAACTCAAAGGCACCTCGCCGGCTGTCACCAGACCGCTCCTCGACCACTGGCTGAGTAAGATGGACCTGCTGGATTACAAGTTTCGTAAGGTGGAAGACCTGTCCAAAGGCATGCAGCAAAAACTCCAATTTATTACTACTATCCTTCATGACCCGGAAATAATTATCCTCGACGAACTATTCTCCGGCCTTGACCCTATTAATATGGAACTGATTAAGAATGTACTGCTGGATTTGAAGAGGGCCGGGAAGACCATCCTATTTTCGACGCATGTCATGGAACAGGCCGAGAAACTGTGCGACAATATCTGTATGATATCCCGCGGCCAGAAAGTAATCGACGGTTCACTGTCCAGCGTTAAAGCTCAGTTCGGTAAAAATACCGTCCAGATTAACATCGAAGGCGATGGTGCTTTTATCAAAGACCTGCCCGGAGTAAAACAGATGACCGAATTTAACAATTATATTGAGCTATATCTAGCCCCGGGAGCGGACCCGAGTGAAATATTAAAGACGGTTGTCGGGCGCGTCAAAGTCAACCGCTTTGAGGTCGTCGAACCTTCATTGTATAAAATATTTATTGATATGGCCAAAGCCGACCCGACAGAATCACAAAGAGACCAGGGAGGTGACCATGTCTAAATTCGCTGTCATATTCAAACGGGAATATATCCAGGTAGTTAAAAAGAAATCATTTCTTATCGGAGTCTTTTTAACCCCGGCCCTGATGGCGGCTTTTATGCTCCTTCCTGCCTGGCTGGCTCAGAAAAAGGCCACCTCCAGTGAAAAAATGGTTGTGGTCGACTGTAGCGGAACCGGGATGGGTGAGAGGTTCGCCAAAGAACTTGAGGTATATAAACTTGAGAACAGCGATATTCCTTATTATGAAATAAAACAGATCTTTGTCATTGAACCGGAGGATACCGTTCGTTTTCGGGCTCTTGATGATTCCTTAAAATATGAAATAAATGAAAAAAATCTTAAATATTCCGTCGTTATCAAACCCCAGCCACATCTTTCCGATGACAGTGTTTACGTGGTGACCAATTCGGATAATTTTACTTCATTAACGCGTTTCGAGTCTCGTCTTTCAAACCTGATTTCCTCGGTGAAGCTGGAGCAGACTAATATAAATCTACCGGTCGATTCCGTTTTGAAATTGACCCGGAGAATCGACCTTAAGACCCAGAATACGAAGGGCGAAGCGATACCTTTCCTGGTTAAATATTTCGGCGGTCTGATTTTCGTAATGCTCATGTTCGGTATGATATTGACCTATGGTACACTGGTGATGCGCTCGGTTATCGAGGAAAAGAATTCGCGGATTATGGAGGTCCTCGTATCTTCGGTCAGCCCGTTCCAGTTAATGCTGGGTAAGATTTTCGGCCTGGGCGCCGCTACTTTCACCCAGGTGGCGATCTGGGTTATAATCGGAGCAATTCTTTTTGTAATGAGCGGCTCAGTGGGCCTGGTGATAAGCTCCGACATCAGTCGCCTGGTTTTCAACCCGGTGATTGTGGTTTTCTTCGTCTTGTTTATGATTATGGGTTACCTGATGTATTCGACTATTTTTGCCCTTATCGGCTCTATCGTCAATAACGAAAAGGAAGCCCAGTCATTTATTTTTCCGATTACCATGTCATTGATTCTGCCGATGATGGTCGGTATTCATATCGTCCAGGAACCGTATTCAACTCTATCCCTAGCTCTGTCTTTCATCCCGTTCTTTGCCCCGACCACAATGATGTTGCGGATTATATTTTTGGCACCCGCGGCGACACAGTATTCATTCTTTTCAGGAATCCTCGGGGAATCAATCCTGTCTTTTATTATTCTTACGGTAATGACGGTGATTATTGTCTGGCTGACCGCCAAAATATTCAGGGTCGGCATATTAATGTATGGCAAACGGCCTACTTTTCCTGAAATTGTAAAATGGATTAAGTATTAGGAATGTCCAGGATGGTAAAAAAAGAATCATTACCCAAAGTGCTTCTCTTACTGGCGGCTTTCGTATTCTTTTCCGCCAATACGGTTTACTTTCTCGAAGATACTAACGGCCCGGTGCTGGCTTCGATAGATAGAAATTATCAACTCAATTTTGAAACCGCTCAGAAAGGTCCCTGGCTCAATTTAAAATCCGCCATCCTCGTCAACGCCGATAACGGCAATGTCATTTATGCTAAGAATGCCGATGAAATCCGTCCTATCGCTTCAATTACCAAACTTGTTACGGCCATGGTGGTAATCGACCATAAGATACCTTTTGATTCGCTGATGACTATTACAAAAGAAGACGCCCTGCGCTCGTCCAAATCCCGGCTGGCGGTAGGTTTTAAATTGAACGTGCTCGACCTCATGTATGCCGCACTTTTAAATTCCGATAACCGGGCGGCACGAGCCCTGGCCAGGGCAACCTGCGGAACTATTGATGCCTTCGTACAGGAAATGAATCGGAAAGTGCAGCAACTGGGTTTAAAAAACACCACCTTCTATGAGCCTACCGGTCTGGACGAACGAAATGTTTCCACCGCTCACGAAGTGGCAAAACTGCTGCACTACGCCTATGATTATGACCTGATAAGGAAAATTACCTCCCAGAAAAAATACCGGGTTAAGATACAAAATAAAAAGAATACTTACCGTCAGATGAGCAATACCAATTTACTGGTTTATTCACAGTATAAAGTCCTGACCGGGAAAACCGGCTTTATTCGGGAAGCCGACCACTGCCTGACCACCCTTATACAAAATAAAAAAGGGCAGAGGTTAACTCTGGTAGTCCTGGGAGTACCCGGTGATAAGCTCAGATTTCGCGAAGCCCGGCGCCTGGTTGATTGGGGCTTCCAGCATATCTAATCAGGCAGTTCTTCAATAAATTTCATTAACAACCGGGAAGAATTGGCGGCCGCCACTTTAAAGAAATTATCTAATTCAGCAGTTGCGGTACTTGATCCGGAACCACCCGCTAAATCGGAAGCCGAACGAAAGGCTATAAAAGGGATATTATTAACTGTACATACCTGCGCTACCGCCACTGTTTCCATATCTACAATAAGGGCTTGAAAATGCTCCGATAACCAGGTTCTTTTTTCAAGACAGTCGATGAAACTATTTCCGCTTACCCCAACTCCGCTAACGATAATTTTAGGTATGCGGTCAGAAATTTTCTCAAATGACAAAGAATTTCCTTTAAGTCCTTCAGCTTGCTGTAGAAAGGTACTGTCAACCTTGAAATAACTTACTTGATAGGAACTATCAGAGTTGTCCTTTTTAATGTTTAGCGGTTCGGGGTAAAAGCCTTTAGCGCCATAATAACCGTAATCATGAGTCAGCCAGCGGTCGCAAATAACAATATCGCCGATACTTACCGAAGTATCAACCGCACCAGCAATACCTGTGAAAAAAACACCTTTAGGCTTATATAAGTCTATAAGTTTCTGAGCGGTCAAAGCTGCATTAGTCATACCTACCCCGGATTCAGCCAGAATAATAGGTTTTCCTGATAGTTTACCGATAAAAACATCTCGGCCCAGAATCTTTTCAACGGTATCAACTACCATTTGTTTAGATAAAAGCTCCCCTTCAGCATCAAAAGCATACAATATAAGAAAGGGGGGATAAAAATTACGTTGTGGATTACAACTTACAAAAAGGGTAATGACTAAAAATAATAATACAAAAATTGTTTTTTTCTGGTATTTAAACACTACACAACGTCCCATAATATATATTATGTTAACTATTTTTTATTTTTTTATCATGTGAAATCTATTTAATCACAATATTCAAAAGTCTTCCTTTAACATGTATTTTCTTAATAATCTTTGATTTTTCTATATATTTTTGAATTTTCTGGCTTTTTAAGGCTTCATTTTCAATTACTTCTTCAGTAGCATCAGCCGGAACCATGATATTGTCCCTAAGTTTCCCATTTATTTGAACCGCAATAGTTATTTTTTCACCTGTTATTGCATTCGGGTCATATTTTGGCCATTCTGATTTAAAGACCGACGTATTATTTCCGGTCATTTCCCAAAGTTCTTCGGCCAGATGTGGCGCCAAAGGCGCTATTAACTGAATAGTTTTAAGAATAATCGTATCATTAAGAAGGTCATTTTTAATACCGACTGGTTCAAAATCACGTACCAGTTCCATAAGTGCTGCAATAGCCGTGTTAAAGTGAAGTTGGTTTATGCTTTCTGTAACTTTTTTAACGGTCTGGTTTAACTTAATATATATAATTTTTTCGTTTTGAGATAAATCATCCAGCTTAAAGTAATACTTTAAGTCAGGGCTGTTTCCTCGAAAGTCGTTGATAAGCGGGTAGAAACGATTTATGATGAATTTTTCTACACCGGTTAAAGTTTCTCCGCTCCAGAGGACTTCTTTTTCAGATGGGGCGGTAAAATACATTGCCAGCCGGGTAATATCAATGCCGCGTTCTTCCATTAGTGGTATCGGCGAGACGGTGTTACCCTTGGATTTTGACATAACCTCGCCTTTGGAATCCTGCACCAAGCCAAGGTTAAAAAGAACCGTGGCAGGCTCCTCAACTTTCAGCCAGCCGATATCATGCAAAAACTTGGTGAAAAACCGGAAATATATCAAATGACCGGTGGCGTGGGTCACCCCTCCGACATAAAGGTCAATGGGCATCCAGGCATCGGCGATTTCCTTATCATACGGCAAATGTTCATTGTGAGGGTCCACATAACGAAGAAAATACCATGAAGAGCAGACAAAAGTATCCATGGTGTCGGGGTCACGCTGGGCATTGCCGTGGCATATGGGACATGTAACATTCATGTATTCCGGAATATCCGCCAGCGGTGAACGTCCCTTGGGTAAATAGTTTTCAACTCGCGGGAGTAAAACTGGAAGGTCTTTATCCGGAACCGGCACTACCCCGCATTTATCGCAATGAATAATCGGGATAGGACAGCCCCAGTAACGTTGCCGGGATATGGACCAGTCTTTTAATTTGTAATTTATTTTACGGCGGCCGATAGCTTTTTCTTCGGCGTAGGCACTGACAGCCTCAAGCGCCTCTTCCCCGGCCAGACCATTGAACAGCCCCGAATTGACCATCGGACCATAATCGATAAAAGCGTCGGTCATATCTTCAACTTTGAGAATGGTACTTTTATCTGGGTGAATGACTACCTTGATGGGGATATTATATTTTTTGGCAAATGCAAAATCCCTGGTATCATGAGCTGGAACGGCCATAACCGCCCCAGTGCCGTATCCGGCAAGGACATAATCGGCTACCCAGAGTTCGATTTTTTCTCCGTTGAAAGGATTAATGGCATATTGCCCGGTGAAAACGCCATCTTTATCACCCGACAAAGCGGTTCTTTCGATATCCGTACGAGCGGCAGCCTGCTTTTTATAAGCCTCTACCCTGGTGGCGTACTCTCCTTTAAGGTGCAACCGGTCCAGAATTTCAGCCTCCGGAGAGATAGCCATATAGGTCACTCCGAAAATAGTATCCGGGCGGGTGGTAAAAATCGGGAGTTTTTCCCCGGAACTTTCGATGATAAAATCAACTTCAAGCCCGTGTGAACGGCCAATCCATTCCCGTTGCATGGTCTTAACGTTCTCCGGCCAATCGGGGAGCTTATCCAAATCGTCAATCAGGCGGTCGGCATAATCTGTTATTTTAAAATACCATTGGATCTGGTCCTTTTTAGTAACCGGTGTACCACAGCGTTCACACTTGCCGTCTTTAACCTGCTCGTTGGCCAGAACGGTCTTGTCTTCGGGACACCAGTTTACGAAACCTCGTTTACGGTAAGCCAGGCCTTTCTTATAGAGTTGGATGAACATCCACTGGGTCCATTTATAATAATCCGGGAGGCAGGAATTGATTTCCCGCGTCCAGTCAAACGAAATGCCCGCTTTTTGCAGGGTTCTTTTGGAAACACTTATGTTATCCAGGGTCCATTTTTCAGGGTGCAAACGGCGCTGAATAGCGGCTCTTTCAGCCGGTAAACCGAAAGCGTCCCACCCGAATGGATGCAGGACATCTTTGCCGAGCATCATCTGGTATCGGGCTACGGCATCGCCGATTAAGTAATTCCGGAAATGCCCCATGTGGATATCGCCCGAGGGATAAGCAAACATCACCAGCATATAAAATTTATTGTTCGGTTCAGGTTTTATCGGTGCCAGATAAAGCTTTTCGGCGTTCCACTTGTTCTGCCATTTTGATTCTATCTTCTTGAAATCGTATTTTTTTTCCGATTTTTCTTTGACAGTCATTTTTATATCCTCACATATCATTAATTGTCGGATATTTTAGTGAAATCTTGGGTTTTTGGCAAGGCTTTTAACTTCTATACGGAGCGAGCCGGAGGCTATTTATAAGAGCGAATTTTATTAAGGATAATTGTACCAGAAGCCATCCGGTGCGTGAAATCCGCCTTCAGTTTTTCCCACCGATAGAGTGGTCCTCGGTAAACCTTCTGAAAGACCGCCAGGCGGGAATCGAAACTATAGACTGGAATGCGGCCTAAAGTCATATTGTTATCCGAGTCTTCGGGGAAAGCCATCGTAAAACCATATTTATAACCGGCTTTCAGCGCTGTCTCAACTACCCGTTCATTATAACGGCCAAAAGGATAACTGACACTGGTGATTTCACTTCCGATTATATCTTCAAGTATTTTTTTGGATTGAATCAGTTCTGTATTTAATTGATTTAAACTACAGACTGTCAGATCCAGATGCCTGTGTCCGTGAGAGCCGAATTTTACTCCTACTCGAGCAAGTTTTTTAATACTTTGAACATCCAGATGGTAATCGACCTTAATAAAGTGGGTATAGTCCCATTTATTAGTCTGACCGATATAGCCGGTTAAGATAAAGATAGTGGGGATAAATTTATATTGTAACATAAGTTCCGGCAATATTTCCGCCAGGTGACGGTAACCGTCGTCGAAAGTAATAGCGATGGACCAGTTCTTTTGTTCCCTGATGGCTTTTTCGAGAGTGACCAGTTGCATCCCGTTGTCGGTCAAAAATAAGAGCAGCTTTCCGAATCTTCGCGGCGAATAATTAGTCGAACCAAAACTTATACCGGATAAAAGTTTGTGAAAAGTGAGGATTTTGGGATATGAAGGCGTTTCCGGAAGTTTCTTATATGCCCATTTAGCCGACATTTCTTAAGGCTTCCTTTTTAACCGGTCCCAAAATGGTGACAGCCATTTTGGATTCATCCAGAATACGATTGGCGGCTTCGAGAATATCTTTTTCGGTCACCCGGTTGATTTTATTAATTATTTTTTTTACCGAGTGATAGGTACCCTCCATCAATTCCTGCCGGGCAATGCGGTTCATTCGCCCCGTGGGCGATTCATTACTCAATATCAAGTGTCCTCGCATCTGTGCCTTGACCTGTGCTAGCTCTGCCGACGTTATTCGTTTTTTACGGACCCGGTTTAATTCCTTCATTATAATATCAAAAGCCTGTTCCAGTTTTTTATCGTCCGTTCCCAAGTAGATACCGAAAATACCGCAATCACGATAGATGTCATTATAGGAATAAACGGAATAGGCCAGCCCCTTTTCTTCACGGATTTTCTGGAATAAAATAGAAGACATGCCGTCGCCCAGATAACTGTTCAAGGCCTGAGCGGATATCTTCCAGGGGTCGGTGTAGGCGACGCCGGGAAAGCCAAGACACATATGGGTTTGTTGATTTTTATCTCTGACCAGACGTATTTGGTTTTCCTTCGAACGCCGGGCTGGTGCTCTCGGTTGCGGTGGTTGTTCGCTGAAATGAAATTTTTCTTTTACCAGTTTCAACAACTGCCGATGGGAAACCGCTCCGCAGGCGGCTATTACCACTGCTCTGGACACGTAATATCTTCGGTAAAAATCGAGCATCAGGTGACGTGACATGTTACTGATATTCTCACAGTTCCCCATAATAGGCTGTCCCAGCGGGTCATTACCCCAGAAGGTTTCCGAAAAAAGGTCATGAACGCGTTCGGTGGGGTTATCCAGAGATTCTTTTATTTCCTCACAGATAACCATACCTTCACGCCGGATGTTGGCGGGTGCGAAAACCGCATTGCAGGACAGGTCGGCCAGAACATCAACCGCCTCCTCCAGAAAATCATCGAGAACACGGGCGACAAAACAGGTATGTTCACGGGAGGTGAAACCGTTCAGCGATCCCCCCAGGGATTCCAATGAGGCGGCAATCTGCTTAACATTTCTATTTTTGGTTCCTTTGAAAACCATGTGTTCGATAAAATGAGAAAGTCCGTTTTCATGGGCTTTTTCATTTCGCGAACCGACATCAATCCAAACGCCTATGGAAAGGGAGCGAACTGAGGGCATTTTATCAGAAATGACTCTCAGCCCGTTCTTTAAAACCGTCTTCTGATAGGCACCGTCTTTAAAATAAGAGCTGTCCATATTTTTTATCGACGACTTCGTGACCGTTGGCTGCTGCCTTCCCTGCCGCGTGATGGCGGGCGCTGACTTGGCGGACGTTCATCGCCACCCGGAAGCAATACTCTCCGGGAAAGACGAACCCGTCCATCGTTGTCAATGCTGATTACTTTAACATCGATACGGTCGCCTAATTTCACGACATCTTCGACGCGTTTGACATGGTCAACGTCGAGTTCGGAGATATGCACCAGGCCGTCGGTGTTGGGTAGAATTTCCACGAAAGCACCGAAATCGGTTATCCGGCGGACAATCCCATTATAAACCTTGCCGACTTCGGGTTCTTCAACCACAGCCTTGACCCGGGCCAGGGCCGCCCGCCCGGCCTCACCGTCAACCGAGGCAATCATAACCAAGCCGTCGTCGGATATGTCAATCTTGGCTCCGGTTTCCTCGACAATAGCCCGAATCATTTTACCGCCGGGGCCGATCAGTTCGCCGATTTTGGCCGGATTAATCTGCAAAGTGATAATCCGCGGTGCAAATTCGGAGAGCTGGTCACGGTGTTTGGAAATAGTCGCATTCATCTTGTCGAGGATATGAAGCCGTGCAATGCGGGCTTTTTCCATCGCCAGACGCATGGTTTCAATATCCAGACCGGTGATTTTAATATCCATCTGGACTGCGGTTACGCCGTCTTTGGTTCCGGCCACCTTGAAATCCATATCGCCAAAATGGTCTTCATCACCCAGGATATCCGTTAAAACCACGACTTTATCTTCGGTTTTAATAAGTCCCATGGCAATACCCGCTACAGCGGTTTTAATAGGCACTCCGGCATCCATCAGCGCCAGAGAACCGCCGCATACGGAAGCCATCGATGACGAGCCGTTGGATTCCATGATATCCGATACAACCCGAATGGTATAGGGAAAACCGGTCTCATTGGGTATAACAGGCATCAGGGCTCGTTCGGCCAAAAAACCATGTCCGATTTCCCGACGGCTGGTACCCCTGATTTGCTTGGTCTCCCCCGTGCTGAAAGGCGGAAAATTGTAATGGAGCATGAAACTCTTGGTGGATTCACCTTCAAGTTCGTCGAGGCGCTGTTCATCAACTTTGGTTCCGAGAGTCACCGCTACCAGAGCCTGGGTTTGTCCCCGCGTAAACAGGGCGGACCCGTGTGATCTCGGTAAAACGCCTGTTTCGCAGGTTATTTCCCTGACTTCATCTACTGTGCGTCCATCGATTCGCCGGCCCTCGGTTAGAATCATATTTCTCATCACCGCGGCATCGAGGTCGTGCAGAATCGTTTTAATATCGTCTTCTTTATCGGGGAAAGTTTCCTGTAAAGCCTCAAGGATTTCCTTTTGCATCTGTTTTTTCATTTTTTTCCGGCTGTCTTTGTCGGCGATGTGATTATATTCCTCGAAGCGATTGCCGACCATCTCCTTGACTTTATTGACGATGGTTTCATCGGGAGTCAGCGGAGTATAATCAAACTTCTCTTTACCGGACAAAACCCTGAGTTCTTCTATCCTGGTTACTATCTGCTTGATAGCTTCATGGCCGAATATCAGCGCCTGAATAATGTCTTCCTCCAGAGCTTCCTGAGCACCACCCTCAACCATGGTTATCGAATCGGCGGTACCTGCCATGGTGATATTCAGGTCACTTTCGCTGAGCTGGTCGATCGTGGGATTAATGAGAAACTGTCCGTTGATGCGGCCGACTCTGACACCGGCCACGATTTTTGAAATCGGAATATCCGAGACCGCCAGACAAGCCCCCGTACCGATTAATGCCAGGATATCGGTATCGTTCTGCTGGTCATGGGAGATGATATAAGAGATACACTGAGTTTCACCTTTGAAATCATCCGGGAAAAGAGGACGAATCGGGCGGTCAATAATCCGTGAAGAGAGGATTTCTTTTTCCGACGGCCGCCCTTCTCTTTTAAAAAAGCCACCGGGGATTTTACCCGCGGCATAGGATTTTTCTCGGTATTCGACCGTCAGAGGGAAAAAATCAAATTCCGTTTTTGGTTCGGGGTCGGCACAAACAGTGGATATTACCATCGAATCGCCGTATCGGACAGTAACAGCACCATTTGCCTGTTTGGCCAACTTGCCGTTTTCAATCGTAAGGGTTCGTCCGCCAATTTCTAATTCTACTTTGTGTGACATAAATTCCTATCCATTCCTTACCGTCTCAGCCCAAGTTCCGTAATAACGGCACGATAGCTCTCGATATCACGGTCTTTAAGATAGTCCAGCATACGGCGTCTCTGACCAACCATCTTTAGAAGACCCTGTCGGCTGTGATAATCCTTCTTATGAACTTTCAGGTGTTCGGTTAACTGGTTAATGTGCTCGGTTAAAAGAGCAATCTGTACTTCGGGAGAACCGGTGTCACTTTCGTGCAGCCGGTGTTGACTGACAATTTTCTCCTTCTGATCCTTACTCATTGGCATTATTTACTCCTTTTATTTATAATTCCAATAATATTTTCTTTATCTTTTCTAAGTTGTTCCAGCAGTTTTTCCGGGGAATCGAATTTAAGGTTGTTCCTTATAAAAAGAGTCGGAAAAACGATTATCTCTTTGTTATAGATACCCCGGTCAAAATCGAAGAGATTGACTTCTACCGATAACCTCGGCAGGGGGTTAAAATGATTCTGACCGATAAACATCATACCATTTTTTTCCTCCTTGTCAATCTGAACCCAGCAGGCATAAACCCCTTCGGGGGGCAATAACTTTCGCCCGCTTACTTTAATATTGGCTGTTGGGAAACCAATTTTTTTGCCCAATCCGATACCTTTCTCCACCACCCCGTAAATGGCGTATTCATGCCCCAGTAGCCGGATGGCTTCGGGATAGTGGTTGCGCAGCATCGCTTTCCGAATTCGGGAAGAGGACACAGGCTCGCCATCGACAATTACGGGATTGACCACCTCAAGCGCGAATCCGTATTTTTTGCCCAGGATTTGCAATTCATTGATATTGCCGCTGCGGTTTTTACCAAAAGCATGGTCATAACCGACAATCAGTTTGCGGGTGTGGATTCTTTCTATCAGGATTTCTTTTACGAATTGTTCGGCGGTCATATTTTTAAGCTGTTCGTTGAATTCGAGAATGAGCACCTGGCCGTCAAAAAAATCCGGAACGAATTTTTCCTTTTCTTCTATAGTGGTCAGGAGCATCGGAATATAATCGGGACTGACCACTACCTTGGGATGGGGATGAAACGTCACCAGTACCGAATTACTGCCGGTCATCTCGCTTTCCTGACGAACCCGGCGGAATATTTCCTGGTGCCCCAGATGAATACCATCAAAAGTCCCGACCGTCGTTACAGCGCCGTTCTTTCCTTCAAAGCGGAAATTTTCCAAACCTTTTATAAAAGTAGCGGTCAATTCAACACCCTTAGATAATTAAAGAGAAGTTTGCCTTTCCGGGACTTAAAATCATTCGAATCAACCGCGGCTGTTCCTACCGCCAGGACTTCGCCCCGACTGTTTTTTAAAAGGACTTTATCTCCACGTGAAAAGTCACCCTCGACACTGACGACATCCTGCCATTTTAAAAAGCGGCCGTTCACCACTGCCCGGCTGAATTCGTCGGTAATTTTGATGGCACTGTAATCCAGAGCTTTATCATATGACAGCAGATACTCGAACATTTCATTTTTCCGATGTCTCTCGGCGGCGTCATCGAGTGTAAGCGCCCGGTTGATTTTAAATTTCCCCACCATTACCCGCTTGAGCGCTGAAAGGTGCGCTCCACAACCCAGCGCTTCACCGATATCATGAGCCAGAGTTCGAATATAGGTACCGGAGGAACAGCTGATGGAAATATTAACCCGGGGTTTCCGATAAGCCAGTAGTTTTATATTATAAATTTCTATCATTCTTTGCGGAGTCTCCACCGTTTGTCCCCTTCGGGCATGCTGATAAAGCCTTTTACCATCGATTTTAACCGCTGAATAAGCCGGCACCTTCTGCCGGATAACGCCTTTAAAACTATCCAGCAGTACTTCAAGGTCGGTTGTCTTTAAGTCAGGAATCTCCGATGATGGGCTATTATAATCAACACCCTCGGCATCGTAAGTGGCTGATTTAATACCCAGAAAAATTTCAGCCTCATAAGTTTTATTCAACTCGGATATGAACCGGGCGATTTTAGTGGCTTTCCCCAGACATATAATCAGGAGACCTTCCGCGAGGGGGTCGAGCGTTCCGGTATGGCCGATACTTCGCTGGTTCAATATCCGACGCAACGCCATAACGGCGTCATGACTGGATATGCCGGCTGGTTTATCCAGCAGTAACACGCCGTGATATTTATCCTCACCCGGCATCAACAGCCTCCGTTAAAATATTTACAATTTCCCTTCGGGCTTGTTCCAAAGGCAAGGGAATGATACATCCCGCAGCATTGAAATGACCACCGCCGTTGAAATGACCGGCGATTTTCGCAACATTGAGGTCGTCCCTGGCGCGTAAAGAAAGCTTGGTTTGAGAAGGAGATATTTCCTTTAAAAGACCGCCCACCTGTACTTGCAGGTTAAACATCGTCAAATCCACGAGACCTTCGGTATCCGATTCTTTGGTACCGGTTTGAACGAGCATGTCCCGGGTCAGATGCATTAGGCAGATTCTTCCGTCGCGATGAAATTCCATGGTGTTCAATACCTGGCCGGTCAGTTTCATAACGGAAGGCTCGATATTATAATAAACCTGGTCACAAATTCGCCGCGGATCAGCCCCGGCTTCAATCAAATATCCTGCCAGGGTCATGGTTCGGGAAGTTGTGGAGGAATAACGAAAGCGTCCGGTATCGGTCAGAATCGCTGTGTATAACTGTTCGGCGACTGTCGGTGTCAGCTCGTAGCCCACTTGGAGAAAATACTCACAAGCCATTTCACCGACGGAAGAAGCTTTGGTATCAATCCAGTTGACCGTTCCATACGAAACGGCATCCTGATGATGGTCGATATTAATTATTTTTACCCGGTCTTTAATGAATTCAATTGCTCTGCCGGTTCTCTCCAGCGTCGGGCATTCCAGGACCAGAGCGGTATCGATATCCGAAAGTGATTTAATTTCGGTCACCGGTTTAATCTTTTCTACTCCCGGCAAAAACAGGTATTTGTAAGGAATTTCCGAATCTCGGACGAGATAAACGTATTTGCCGGAATCCTCAAGGTATGCGGCAAAAGCCAGTAGTGTCCCCACCGCATCACCATCCGGGTCGACATGAGATACCACCATAATTTTCCGGCTCATGAGGAAGAATTTCTCGATTTCCAGAATTAAATCTTTATGGGGATTGGTGAAATTACTTTGTCTTGTTTTCTCGTTTAAGTTCATTTAACAATTGCTCTATTCTGATGCCTTCTTCAACCGATGGGTCGAATACAAAAGTAATCTCGGGGATATGCCGAACCTGGAGGTTCCTGCCCACCATCGACCGGATTTGCTTGTTATTTTTTTTAAAATAATTGTCAATCGTACCGTGATTTTCCTTATCACCCAGATAGGAATAATATATCCGGGCATATCGCAAATCATCGGTAAGCTTGACCCGGGTAAAAGTAACCATTCCGGTGACCAGCTCTGCAAGGTCATCGACCAGAAGAACGGAGATTTCCCTGAGAATCAAACCGCTTAATCTGTCCGAACGTTTATATTGTTTCATTTTATCAAACAAAATTCATGTTATTATAGGTGAAATATACAGCCGTTTCAAGTCCGGTGCAGATAACAGAATCACTACCCGCCGCGAAACCGTCAGGTACTCAGAGTCCTGGCGATGGCTACTATTTCGTAGGCTTCAATTATGTCACCTACTTTAATATCATTATAATTTTCAAGACCGATACCGCATTCAAAGCCCTGCTTCACTTCACGGGCGTCATCTTTGAACCGTTTAAGCGAAGAAAGCTGGCCGGTGTAAATCACCTTGCCGTCTCTTAAAAGATGCACCTTGTCTTTCCTGTTGATTCGGCCTTCTGTAATATAACAGCCGGCGATAAGGCCGACTTTCGGGACCTTGAAGGTATTGCGAACTTCAGCCAGACCGACGAAATTTTCCGACAGGGTCGGCGCCAGCAGACCTTCCAAGGCTTTTCTGACGTCGTCCTCCGCCTCGTAAATAATATTGTACAGGCGAATATCGATTTTTTCTCTTTTGGCCAGTTCACGTGCACGGGCGTCAACCGCCACATTGAAACCGATTATGATGGCTCCCGAAGCCGTGGCGAGAAGAACGTCGGATTCGACAATCGCACCTACACCCCGGTGAATAATATGGGTTGTAACCTCATTGGTGCTGATCTTGCTCAGGGTATCCGATAATACTTCCACCGAACCGTCAACGTCGCCCTTGATAATCAGTTTTAATTCCTTGATTTCACCTTCCTTGATTTTTTCGAAGACTTTATCAAGAGTGATATGTCCATGGGGACGACGGTAGTCATATTCACGTTTTATCTGACTGCGTTTGAGGGTTATTTCGCGGGCTTCCTGGTCATCGTGAACAATCAGAAAACTGTCTCCGGCCTGGGGAACTCCCGATAAACCGGTAATTTGAACCGGTGTAGAAGGTCCTACCGCTCGAAGTGATTCCTCCCGGTCGTTGAAAATGGTGCGGATATGACCGGAGTATACCCCGGCAACCACCGAGTCGCCTACCTGGCAGGTTCCTTTTTGAATGAGAACGGTCGCTACGGGACCACGGCCTTTTTCAAGCTTTGCTTCCACCACTACCCCCTGGCCACGGATAGACGGGTCGGCTTTCAGATCCAGCATCTCCGCCTGAAGGATTATCATATCCAGAAGTTTGTCTATATTGGTGCCGGTTTTGGCGGAAACTTCAACCATTATCGTTTTTCCACCCCAATCTTCACTGAGCAGGTTATGCTGCGCTAGCTGGGTTTTGATGGCGTCGGGGTTGGCGTTGGGTTTATCGATTTTATTGATAGCTACGATAATCGGAACTCCGGCCGCCCGGGCGTGGTCGATGGCTTCAATAGTCTGGGGCATGACCGCCTCGTCGGCGGCAACTACGAGTACTACAATATCCGTCAACTGGGTTCCTCTTGCCCGCATGGCGGTGAAGGCTTCATGTCCGGGGGTATCCAGAAAGACGATACGATTTTTACCGTGGGATACTTCATACGCTCCGATATGCTGGGTAATTGCCCCTGCTTCACCCGCCACCACATTCGTTTTACGGATATAATCCAGAAGCGAAGTTTTACCGTGGTCGACATGTCCCATGACCGTCACAACCGGGGAACGCGTTTCCATGGTTTCTTCGTGCTCTTCTTCGCGGACGGAATTGCCGATTTCTTCCATCGGCTTGGTGTCAAAACCGAATTCGCTGGCCACCATCTCGATAGTGTTCATATCCAGTCTTTGATTGATAGTCGCCATCATGCCCAGTTCGAGCAGTTTGGTAATGACATCAGCCGGTTTAACAGCCATGAGTTTGGCCAGTTCCGCCACCGACATGTATTCATTGACTTCAATCAAATTATCCGGAACATCATCGTGGAGCTGGTCACTGTCGGCGACATGACGGTATTTGCGTTTGGTTTTCCCGGTGCTGAGGTTGGCCATGGTGGCCTTGAAACTTTTAGCGACTTCGAACTGGTCGATTTCGCGGCGGCCTTTCTTTTTCCGGCGTTCCTTTTTCTTTTTGCGCTTCTCGATTTTGCGCATCAGACCGGCCACGGGAGTATTGGAATTGGAAACCTTTATCCCGCCGATACTGGTTGATACACCCGGGGACGGCTGTTTTACCCGGGCTTCCTTGGCCTGCGTTTTCTGCTCCATCTCCTTTTTGGCTTCCTGCTTCTCCCGGGTGAATTTCTGCTTGACGGCATTTATCATCTCAGGCGTCGAGACCGACATATGCGACTTGGGTGAAAATCCCAGCTCCTGCAGTATCTTAACCATGGCGTTGGAGGATATCTTGTACTCCTTGGCAAGTTCATAAATCCTTTGTATTTTCCCCGGCATCTGTTATCACCTCCTTATAGTCTTGACTCTGACACGACTGTTTTACTCATACAAGCAGTCTTATCCTTTGTCATCCTCGTCTTCTTCCACTCCCTCGAGGTCCGGTGCGGTGGCTTCCGGAACATCGTCCGCTTCACTGACGTATTCTTCATCGTCATGGAAGACATCGCTGGCTTCCAGTTTTTCCGGTTCCGGTTCTTTTTCGCTTTCCGCTTTAGCAAGGGCTTCTTTGGCTTGCTGTTCCTGCTCCAGTCGGGCGACAAATTCCTTGGCCCGGTTAATGAGCGTCTCAGCGGTTTTTTGACCGAGCCCTTCAATCTTAATCAGGGTTTCCACCGAAGTCTGGGCCAGCCGCTGGATGGAACTGATATCGGCGTCAACCAGACGGTCCCTGATTTTTTCGCCCACGCCTTCAAGCTGACCGACCGGCACCAGCATCTCGGCCTCGCGGCGTTTATTTTCATTATATTCGGTTTCCGATAAAATATTCACCTTCCAGCCGGTCAGTTTCGAAGCCAAGCGGGCGTTCTGACCGTTACGCCCAATCGCCAGCGACAACTTCTCATCCTCGACCACCACCGTCATTTTCTTTTCCAGTTCGAAGACGTCGATGGTAATGACTTTGGCTGGAGCCAGAGCGCGGGTCACGAAAACTTCGCTGTTGGAAGAATAAGGCACGATATCTATCCGTTCGTTGTTGAGTTCGCGGACAATGCTTTGCACCCGCACGCCCTTGATGCCGACGCAAGCGCCGACCGGATCGATTCTCTCGTCGGAAGAATAAACCGCCACTTTGGCTCGTTCACCGGGTTCGCGGGCGATAGCTTTGATTTCAATAACCCGTTCATAAATTTCCGGAACTTCCAGTGCAAACAAATTACGCAGAAATTCTTCATTTACGCGGGAAAGCACAATCTGCGGCCCGCGCGGTGTGTTCTGAACGTCCAGAATCAGCGCCCGCACCCGGTCACCCTGACGAAATTTCTCGTTAGGGATTTGTTCTTTACCGGGCAAAATAGCTTCGCCGCGTCCGAGGTTGATTATGACATTACCTTTATCAATCTGCTGTACCACCCCCGAAACAAGTGTGCCGACCTTGTCGATGTATTCGCTGTAAATCCGCTCATGCTCGACATCGCGAATCTTCTGAATAAGAATCTGCTTGGCCGAGGCAATAGCGTTCCGCCCGAACTCTGCCTCGAAATCGAGATAAATGTCGACCTCATCGCCAAGTTCCGCTTCGGCATCGATTTCTTGAGCTTCTTCCAGTGATATTTCCAGGCTCGGGTCCGCCACCTTCGCCACCACTTTCTTTACCGCTATCATGAACAGTTCGTTGTTTTTCTTATCGAACTTGAATGAAATATTATCCGTATAGGCATATTTTTTCTTAGCCGCCGCCAGCAGACTGGCTTCCAGAGTCTCTACCACAGTGTCGAAGTCAATATTTTTTTCCCTGGCAATTAAAGTCAATGCCTCCAGCATGTCGAATGCCATATAAATGTATCTCCCTTAATAAATAATTTTCGCTTTTTCAATTTCCGCCAGGGCAATCTCAAAAGTATCATTGTCATCCCGGAACTTGACGGCGTTGTCGTCAGCGGAAATGATTTCAGCAATAACTTTTTTCCTTTTCGGATCGACAAAATAGACCTGGACTTTTTCTCCAATCCGATATTTAAAATCGGTGGTGGTTTTTAAAAGCCGGTCAAGACCGGGTGAGGATACTTCCAGAGTGTAGCCGTTTTCAAAAAGGTCGGTGTTATCGATAATATCGCCGATAATCTTTGACAGATGGGCACACCGGTTGATGTCGACCCCGTGAACCGAATAAACAAATATCTTTAAGGTGGCGTTGCTTTTGTAACGTGACAGAACAACTTCCGCCAGTTCACAACCCTCCTCGGTCAAGGGCTTCTCGATTAACCTTATAACCTCGTTTTTTATCGTTTCGTTCAATTTTTTTTTACCGCAAAAGCTGATAAAAATGAGTGGGTTTAAAACCCACTCCAACCGCATATTATAACAATTAACCTGTTATAGCGCAATAAAATTATAAACTAATTAAGCCGCTGTGCCAGATTTTTAACGGCTGTCACCACCTGGTTAATTGCAACCAGGGTAAAATCCTTTTCAGCACGGGCTTTTAGCTCTACCATCCCATGCTTCAACGACTTATCCCCTATCGTGATACGTATTGGCAGACCTACCAGGTCGGCATCGTTGAACTTCACCCCGGCTCGTTCCGGACGGTCATCGTAAAGGACCTCAATCCCAGCCTCCTGGAGCTCCCGGTATATTTTCTCCGCCGTATCGACCTGTTCGGAACTTTCCATACTAATGGGGATTAACTCCACCAAGTAGGGTGCGATATTTTTCGGCCAGATAATCCCCTTGTCATCAAAATACCGCTCCAGAACCGCCTGGGGTGTGCGAGTAATGCCGATTCCGTAAGAACCCATTATACAGGGGTGCTCTTTCCCTTCGGCGTCAAGATACTTGGCACCCAGGGTTTCCGAGTACTTTGTTCCCAGCATAAAAGTATTGCCGACCTCGATGCCATCGCGGGTAATCAGCCGTCCCCGGCAACGCGGACAGCCATCCCCCTCATGAGCCTTTGAAAGGTCAACCACTGTGGTAGCCTTGAAATCACGGTCAAGATTCACATTAAGGATATGTTTTTCATTTTCATTAGCCCCGACAATGAAATTTTTAAGCTTGCCAACCAGAGGGTCAACCAGAATGGGAATATCTTTACTTAACCCGACTGGTCCGGCAAATCCGACCGGGCATCCGGTGAACTGTTGCACCTGCTCGGGATTGGCCATTTCCAGCTCGACTGCTTTAAGAGCGTTTTTCAGCTTTACCTCGTTTAAATCACGGTCACCACGAATCATCGCCGCCACCGGCTTGCCGTCGGCTATGTACAAAAGTGTCTTGACCAGACGGGTAGCATTAACCTTAAGAAAAGCCGTTACTTCCTCGATAGTCGCCGCCCCCGGGGTATCGACTTTCTTCATTTCCTTTAATTCATTATCAATCTTGATATTAGCCGTATCCTCAAACTCCGCCTTTTCAATATTAGCGGCATAATCACAATTCTCACAGCTGACAATAATTTCTTCCCCGGCATTGGTATTGACCAGAAGCATAAACTCATGCGCCGCCTTGCCCCCCATCGCTCCGGTATCGGATTCAACTTTTACCACATCAATACCGGCTCTTTTAAAAATGGCGAAATAAGCATCAACCATTTTCTGATAGGTAATGGCGAACGAGGTTTCGTCGGCATCGAAAGTATAGGCATCTTTCATTATAAATTCCCGCCCCCGCATCAGGCCGAAACGCGGTCGGATTTCATCTCGGAATTTTACCTGTATCTGGTACAAATTCAAAGGCAGTTGTTTGTAGCTTTTCAATTCGCCGGCAACCAGGCTGGTCACGGTTTCCTCGTGCGTACCGCACAGGACCATCTCATGCTGATGGCGGTCTTTAAGACGCATCTGTTCTTTACCGATGGTATAATACCTGCCGGATTGCTGCCAGATTTCCGCCGGGCAGAGAACCGACATGGTTATTTCCAGTCCGCCGGCGCGGTTCATTTCCTCGCGTACGATTTTAGAAAACTTTTCAATAACTCGTTGCATCAGTGGAAGATACAGGTATATCCCCGCTCCCAGTTTACGAATGTAACCAGCCCGTAAAAGAAGCTGATGGGAGATAAGCTCGGCATCGGATTGTTGTTGTCTCAAAGTCGGGATATAGGTTTTCGACCAGCGCATGGTGTTTTTTTCCCTTTGTGTCAAGAGGTTAACGTACCGTAAAAACAAATAGAAAAGATAAAATAGCGAAAACGGTTAATAAAGCAATTTAAAATTTGGACTTGTTAGTGCGAGAAAATTTTGGAATTTAATATTGCCATAAGGGGTTTTTTGGTATTATATAGGTTTCATTACAGATTGAGCTTTGCCCCCGTGGTGTAACGGATAACACGTTAGCCTCCGGAGCTAAAAATTTGGGTTCGATTCCCGACGGGGGTATATAAAAAGACCTTAAAGTCCTCGTAGGTTACCTATAGAAAGGCACAAGTCAATAAATATTTTTATCAATCGGATTGCAACAG
>CAZUAS010000024.1:0-33181 GCA_964618515.1 uncultured Ignavibacteriales bacterium
TTTGCGGGTGTTTCCACCCAGGAAGCCGAAACCTATTACTGGGGCAAGAACGCTTTTAAGGATAATTCGGAGTCGGTCGGTGTGGTGGCTTTTTTTACGGCTTTAATCGGCCTGTTATTCGCGCGGCGTAAGGAAGCGTATTTTTTCGGTGCCCTGGCACTTTTTGCTCTTTCCTACGCCCTGGCTGATACCACCCCGATATTTAAAATATTTTTCTACCTGATTCCCAAGGTGTCTTCGATGCGCGCGGCGTCTATGATTATGTTCATATTCTCTTTCTCGATAGCGCTGCTGGCAGGAATGGGTATTCAGTATATCCTGGACAGGAAAAGGGAAAAGAAGGAAACCACCGGCAAATATTTTAATTACCTCTTGTTCGGCCTGCCGTCGCTGATGTTTCTTCTGGCTGTGCTTTTTAACGTCGGCGGTAAAGGAATGCTGTCCGGCTGGTGTTCCCTTTTTTACAGCGAAGCCGCCACGACCATGGTACAGCAAGGGATAAGCAAGCTTGATGTCGCTTATATGAACCTGCCCGCGATACAATCCGGCGCCTGGTTCGCCTTTTTATTTTCCGCCCTTGCGGCTCTGTTTATCTGGTTATATCGAGCCGGGAAAGCCGGGACAGGTATTTTGGTTATCCTGATACTTGTACCGCTGATATACAATGTTCGTTTTGATAAACGTTTTATCGGTGTTTTTGATAATGAGCGCTACTGGGCTAAAAATCCGCTGGTCAGTTTCTTTACTCAGAAAAAAGATAAATTCCGAGTCCTGGATTTAAACGACCCCAAGAGCCTGATCCTGCCGTATTTCGGGATTGATGTTTTAATCGGTTATCATGGTAATCAGTTACGCTGGTATGACGATTTGCTGGGCAGTATCGAAATGGTAAACCGAACCAATCCCTTCTTTTTGAATCTGGCCGGCGTGAAATATTTGCTTTTATCCACCGGTCAGAATATTCCGCCCAATTATTTCGGTGAAAAACCGGCGGTCACCGCCGCGACTTTCGGTTCCACCCGGATTGTTGAAAACAATAACGCCTACCCCCGGGTGTATCTGTGTGACCGGTATAAAGTCGTACCCGACCGTCAGGATATTTACCCGATTATCTTAAAAGGCGAAGATGACTTCCGGGAGGTGGTTTATCTTGAGATGGAGCCGGGTCTGCCCGTTTACCCTGACAGCCTGAATACCGATTCAGCCTGGATAAAGGAATACGATTACGATTCCGTCCTGGTGGGATTGTCCTGCACCGCCAATAAAATCCTGGTGATGACCGATAATTATTTTGACGCCTGGCAGGTTTTCATCGACGGCCGGCCGGCAGAACTTTTGCGCGCCTATGGAACCTTCCGGGCGGTAACCGTTCCGGCCGGTGCCGGCGAGATTCTGTTTAAATATGATTCGCCCCGCTACAAAACCGGTCGCCTGGTTACCTGGCTGACCTCGTTTTATCTACTGGCGGTGGTGGTATTCTATATGTTTCGTATGCGAAAGAAAAACTCTAAAGAGGAAGAAATATCGTCATGACTCCATCGCAACGCGCCCTGATTATTTTCCCGACTTACAATGAACGCGATAACATAAAAAAAATCGTGCATGCTGTATTGCCGCTGGACCCGCGTATCCATGTATTGATTGTCGATGACAACTCACCCGATGGTACGGGGGAAATCGCTGACCAGCTGGCCGCCCAGTTAAATAAGGTAAAGGTCCTGCACCGCGAAAAAAAGGAGGGTCTGGGACGAGCCTATATTGCCGGATTCAAATGGGCTATTGAAAATAAATTTGATTTTATCTTTGAAATGGATGCCGATTTTTCCCATGGCCCGGAGTACCTCAAGGATTTTCTCAAGACCATTCAGGAATATGACCTGGTTATCGGTTCCCGGTATATCAGCGGGGTGAATGTTATTAACTGGCCCATGTCGCGGCTGCTTTTGTCTTATTTCGCCAATGTATATACCCGGATAATAACCGGTTTGCCCCTGCATGACGCTACCGGGGGCTTCAAGTGTTTTCGCCGCCAGGTTCTGGAAGCTATCAATCTTGACGATGTTCACTCCACCGGTTACTCCTTCCAGATAGAGATGTCCCTGCGGGCCTGGAAAAAAGGTTTTCGAATCAAGGAAATTCCAATAATTTTTGTCGATAGAATTGCCGGTCAGTCCAAGATGTCCAAGAAGATTGTCCGTGAAGCGGTCTGGATGGTCTGGCTATTAAGGATAAAATCAATTTTAGGTAAGTTTAATTAAGCACTTTGACCTTGACCAAAAAAAACAGTGTTTCCATCATTATTGTTATTCATAATTCGTTGGGAATACTGGGCGAGTGCCTGGAAAGTCTTCGCCGGGCTATAACCGGACTGGAGTTTGAACTGCTGGTGGTGGATAACGCCTCCAGTGACGAGCCGGCTGAAACCATCAGGAAAATCTTCCCCAGCGCGGCGATATTTAGAAACCCGGAAAATATCGGTTTTGCTTCCGGTTGCAACCAGGGAGCGCACCGGGCAACCGGCGAGTTTTTACTTTTTATCAATCCCGATATCAAAATTGACCGTGAAGCCATCGTCAAACTGTGTGAGGTTTTCGAGGATAATGAAAAAATAGGACTGGTGGCGGCGCGATGCCGATTGCACGACGGTTCTTTTCATCCGACCTGCCGTAATTTCCCTACCTTAAAAAATATCATCTTCTCCCGGGGTTCCTTCCTGGCACAGATTCTCAGCAGTGCCGGAGCACGCTTTGTTACTTATACCCTGCCGGATTTTACCGAAACAACCATTGTCCCGGCGGTGGCGGGAACGGTAATGATGATAAAAAAAAGCACTTTCGACAAACTCGGCGGATTCGATCCGCGTTTTTTCATGTTTATGGAGGATACCGACCTTTCTCTGAGAGCCGTGAAGGCCGGATATATAAATCTTTTTGTTCCCGCTGCCGGAGCGATTCATGACTGGGGTAAAGGCAGTCGAGCCGGCAAATTGAAAAGGAGCTGGTATCATCATCGCTCCGTCTGGAAATATTTTTTGAAGCATTATCCCAATTTTTTTTCATATTTCCTTTTACCCTTGCTTTTGATTTTTAATTTTATATTCATGATTATCTTACCTGACCGTCGTCAGAAGGGGTAATAAGTGAATCTAATATCGTGGTTATCGGTTATAATTTTCAGTCTGGTACTGGGGCGAATTACTATTCCGATGATAATAAGATTCTGCAACAGATATGGATTTCTGGATTTGCCTGGTCAACATAAGCGCCATCGGCACCCGACGCCTCTTCTGGGCGGAGTTGCCTTATTTGTGGTAATATGGTGTACGGTAACAGCTTATTTAATAATTGCCGGAACCGCAACGGATACTTTGGGGGAGGTAATACTGTATGTTTTTCTTGGTGCTTTGATTATATTTCTGGTCGGACTATCTGATGACCTGACACCGGTTTCCGCCTGGGTGAAACTATTGGCCGAGGTCGCAGCGGGTCTGGTACTCTTTATGGGGGGGTTGAAAATAGACCCCGTCACCATCCCCTATTATGGGCAACTGGCTATTGGTCACTTCTCCATTTTTATCACGGTTCTGTGGGTGGTTATGTTGACCAATGCCATTAACCTGATAGATGGTCTTGATGGTTTGGCGGCCGGGGTATCCCTGATCGGGATTATAACCATGGTTATAATCGGCCATCTGTATAATCTGGGACAGGTCATGGTCTTTGCTTATGCTTTAATAGGTTTCCTTCTGGTTTTTCTTTATTACAATCGCTACCCGGCCAGGATATTTCTGGGGGATTCGGGTTCCCTGCAAGTCGGGTACTATTTTTCTGTTATATCGTTACTGGTGCCGGTGCGGTCTTATACGGCGGCGGCGCTTTATGTACCTCTTCTAGCTCTGGGAGTACCTTTGCTGGAGACGGTCATTTCTTTTATACGCCGTTTGATAGCCGGTAAAAATGTAATGAAAGCCGACCGTCGGCATGTTTTCCACTACCTTACCCTGGCCGGATTGTCATACCGTTGGGTGATCGTGGTTTTTTACCTGCTTTCGATTATTTTTGGCCTGTTCGCCCTGGCCATGTTTTACGGTAACCGGTTAAAAGTCTTTGGTTTTTTAGTCCTTTTTATGGTTGTTATTTTCACTTTATTTTTTATCTTTATGACCAATTTGAACCGTTTTAAGAAAAAACGGTTGTAATTAAAAAAGATGATATTTGTCAGAGAAGATAACGGTAATATGCATAATGGAATACAACTTGATTTTGAGCGGCCGATAATAGAACTCGAGAAAAAGATTTCCGACATGAAAGATTTTTCGATGGGGGAGAATATCGAGCTGCAGCATGAAATCGAATCGCTTCAAAAGAAACTTGACCGTCTGCGGGATGAAATTTACTCCAATCTGACCCGCTGGCAAAAAGTCCAGCTCTCCAGGCATCCCCGTCGGCCTTACACTCTTGATTACATCAAATTGATTAGTACGGATTTTATTGAGTTGCACGGAGACAGGTATTTTGCCGATGACAAGGCGGTGGTGGGTGGATTCGGCCGTATCGATGGCCGTCCGGTGATGTTTGTCGGGCAACAAAAAGGTCGTGATACCAAACAGAAACTGGAACGTAATTTCGGAATGGCTCATCCGGAAGGTTACCGCAAGGCGCGACGTCTTTTTTATCTTGCCGAAAAGTTTAATATCCCCATCGTCATTCTTATCGACACTCCCGGAGCCTATCCGGGTATCGGTGCCGAGGAAAGAGGTCAGGCGGAAGCAATCGCCCGGAATATCTGGGTCATGTTCCAGATTAAGGTCCCGATTGTGGTAATAATTATCGGCGAGGGTGCTTCCGGCGGGGCACTGGGTATTGGTATCGGTGATAGGGTTATGATGCTGGAATATGCCTGGTACTCGGTGATATCACCCGAAGGTTGCGCCGCTATTTTATGGCGGGATGCGGCCAACGCTCCTCTGGCGGCGGAAGCTTTGAAATTGACCGCCCCCGATTTGATGGAATTGGGGATTATCGATAAAATATTACCGGAGCCACCCAATGGTGCTCACCGTGACCATGCCGCCGCCGCCCTTACGGTTAAAAAAGAAATCCTGGCCGCCCTGGATGAACTGAGTAAGGAAACAGTTGATAATTTACTTAAAAAGCGCCTTGAAAAATATCGCCGTATGGGTGAGTATCGAGAGCTGTAAGGAAGATATATGGTATTATCCCGTGAACTCCTGGAAAAACTGGCCTGTCCCAAGTGCAAGGGAGAAATGGATTATCACCAGGACAAAAACCGCCTTGACTGTCATCAATGCCGGTTGAGTTACCGGGTTGTTGATGATATTCCGGTACTGTTGATAGATGAAGCCGAGACTATTCAATAAGGAAATATAAAATGAAACTTTCCAAATTTTGTGATGAAAGCCTGGTCGTGTTCAATTTAAAGGCGACCAATAAGGAAAAAGTAATTGAGGAGCTGGTGAATTTGGCAGCAAGTTCTAATATGATTAAGGACCCGGTTCAGTTACTTAAAGATGTCAAAGACCGCGAAAATTTGGTCACCACCGGAGTGGGTTACGGAGTGGCCTTTCCGCACGCCAAAACCCGTTCCGCCAAAGGTATCGTTATCGCATTTGGACGCAGTGAAAAGGGAATAGATTTTGACGCCATGGACCATCGGCCGGTACATCTGTTTTTTTTGATAGCCGCTCCCGAAGACGCTATCGGGGCGCATTTGAATGTGATGGCGCGCCTTTCCTATCTTATGAAACTGAGTGAGAACCGAGAAAAGCTGATGAAAGCCACATCGCCCGGCGATGTTCTGGCTTTGATGGATGAAATAGAATAAAAAGCTTGAGTAAGGCCAGGACGGCTCTATCGATGAATTGGATTTCAAACCTGTTTTCAAGATACTGGCGTAATTTTCATTTTTCCGCCATACTGGTTCTGACCATTATTCTCATGGTCAACAATCCGGCCATCAACGGCCTGGTAAGCCAGGTAACGGTTTCCGTTTTTAATTATCCTTTTTTTATTGTTAAGAATTTTTTTGATGGCCTGGTAAATGTTGACCGAAAAAACGAGCAACTTCAGGAAGCACTGGTACAAGCCTCAGTCAGGATATCGATGCTTGAGGAAGCCCGTCTTGAAAACGAACGCCTTCGAGCGGTCCTGGGATTTGAACCACCGGTCGGTTATAGTCTTATCCCGGCTAAGGTTATTTCGGTGGAAGGGGATAAGATTCCAATCGCGGTGGTTATTAATCGCGGGTTGAAGGATTCACTTTATATCAATCAGCCGATTATTAACCAGGAAGGTTTAATCGGGCGGATAATTGCCGTTTCATATGATTATGCCTCTGTGCAGCTTTTAACGGACCCTACCAGTCGGGTGGCTGCAAGGGTAAAGGAAAGCCGTGAGATGGGCATTGTCAAGTACAGTATTGTCGAGGGTATGGTGCTTGACAATTTCCCGATTCAGGGGACCATCGCCCCGGGTAATGTAATCTTGTCTTCGGGACTGGGAGGTATCTATCCGCCGGGTTTGAAGGTGGGTACGGTGGTCCGGGTCGTTTATCCCGAAGAAGAACCTTTTTGTGAAGTCCGGTTAACCCCGGCGGTCAATTTTAATTCCCTTGAAGAATTGTTTATTTTGAAGTTGAACGGCCTATGAAATTTATTCCTTTTTTCCTGTACTTGTTATTGATCGGTATGCACCAGGTAATCTGGCGCGAGATGACCTCGATATACGGTGCGTCGATAAATCTGCCGGCTTTGATTGTTCTGGCGGTGGCTTTGTATAAATCGGAGCTGGCGGCGGTCTGGTTCGGTTTTGTGGTCGGTATTGTTCTGGCGGTTAATCCGGGGATGCTGGGCTGGCAGGCGCTGGCTCTGGCGCTTCTGGGATTGCTGGCTTATCATGCCCGGGAAAGACTTAACCTGGAATCGCTATATACCAAACTGCTTCTGGTTTTTGCCGGTATCCTGTTGCACAATATAAGTGCTTCCATTATCCAGGCCGGACTTAATTTTTACCAATTGTGGTTGAATATCCTCACCGGCTCGATATATACTACTGTGATAGCCTTGATATTTTTCCTGTTCAAGGATGGTATCATTACGTTCAAAAAGATTAAATCTATATTTTGATAAACGGGCATGGAACGCTATAAGATTTCACACGCCGGACGAGAACGATTAAGCCTGGTAGTGGTCGGGCTGGTTATGCTGTTATTAATTTTCGGTCTGGTTAAGTTACAACTTTTCGGTCATAGTGAATTTTTAAAGCAATCGGAAAATAATCGCATCCGGGTGGTCCCGATTGTCCCTCGCCGGGGGGTGGTGTATGACCGTGAGGGTCGGGTAATTATCGACAACCGCCCTTCCTACACCATTTCGGTGGTTCCGGCTGAGGAGGTCAAGGGTAAAACCCTGCCCAACCTGGCCCGTCTGATAGATCTGGATACTCTGGAAATCCGTAAACGTATCAAAAAGAATATGGTCAGCCGGTATCAGCCCACACCGGTGAAGAAGGATATCCCCTTTGAAATCGTGGCTGTCCTCGAGGAACAGAACCGTGATTTCCCGGGTGTCAGCTACCAGATGGAACGGGTGCGGCAGTACCCGGTCGGGACGGGAACAGAAGCCTTCACCGGGTATGTAGGCGAGGTTTCCGAGGAACAGCTGGCGAAGGATAAAATGTACAATTACCGGCTGGGAAGCATGATTGGCAAGGAAGGCCTGGAAAAATATTATGACAACGTGCTTCGGGGTAAGGAAGGTACGGCTTATATTGAAGTTTCGGCCGCCGGCCAGATACTCGGTCCTTATGAGGGCCGGGGGAAAATCAAGGCCATTCCGGGGGCCGATTTAAGTCTGACAATTGACCTTGATTTGCAGCGGACGGGGGTGGAGGAAATTGATACCTTCTGTTGTGGAGCGATTGTAGCCATCGACCCCCGTAGCGGCGAGATCCTGGCCATGCTGTCTTATCCAAATTATGACGCCAATATTTTTTCGTCGGTCATCCCGGAAAGCTTATGGGTGGCGATTTCCAACGATGTTTCCCATCCCTTGCTCAATCGCCCGATTAACGGTTTGTATCCGCCCGGTTCCACGACTAAGCTGCTGACAGTCGGAGCGGGTATGGAAGAAGGTATCATCAATGAAAGCACGACTTTTAAGCCCTGTCTGGGCGGGATGCAGTTCGGTAACCGTTTTTTTCGCTGCTGGTATGCCAGCGGTCATGGTCTGCTAACCGCAGCCCATGCCATCGAACAATCATGCGATGTCTACATGTATCAGCTGGGTTTGAAGCTGGGCGTGGATGTTTTGAGCCGTTACTTTGGTCAGTGTGGTTTCGGCCGTGTCACGGGCCTGGATTTACCCAATGAATCGGCCGGGTTAAATCCCAACAGTGACTATTATGATACCCGTTACGGCAAAAAGAAATGGACTCAGACTTTGGTCCTTAATAATGCCATCGGCCAAGGGGAAATTCTGTCAACCCCGCTCCAGCTGGCACAATTCTATTGCGGTGTGGTCAACAACGGCCTGGTATATCGTCCGCATATCGTTAAGAAAATTACCAAACCTGACGGAGAAGTTATTTCCGTATCCCCGGTGGTATCATTCAGGCTGCCGTTCACCAACGAGACCCTGGCCCTGCTGCGTGAGGGTATTCGGCTGGTGGTTGAGGGCGAAAGAGGGACCGCCCGGAATTTACGGAATAAATACTATTCGATAGGGGGTAAAACCGGTACGGCACAGAATCCCCATGGCGAGGACCACTCCTGGTTCGTCGGGGTGGCCCCGCTGGAAAATCCTGAAATTGTCGTTTGTGCCATTGTGGAAAATGCCGGCCATGGTTCAGAGGTAGCAGCCCCACTGGTGGGGAAGGTAATCAGAACTTACATGGACAAGAAAAGACCGCCCGAAGGCCCGGCGCGTCTTTCGGATGCGGGTAGACCGTAATGCTGGATTATCGACAAATAGACTGGAAACTTATTGCCGCCGCTCTGGCGTTATCGCTGATCGGCATTGTTCTCATATTTTCGGCTCAGTATTATGCTGATTCCGATTATCTTCAGAGTTACTATCTGAGACAACTTATCTGGCTTTTTGTTGCCCTGGCGGTCTTTGCGGTAATTGTTCATCTACCGTTCAGACTTTTTGACCTCAGTGCCTACCTTCTTTATTTCATAGTGCTGATTCTCCTGGTCCTGGTGCTGGTGATCGGGACTTCGCGGGGCGGCGCCGCCCGGTGGTTTTCATTCGGACCGGTAAATCTGGCACCCTCCGATATGGCCAAGCTGGTCCTGGTACTGGCTCTGTCTCGTTTTTTCGCTTACACGAAACTTCCCGTTGTCTCCAAAAGGCGCCTGGCTCTTTCCGGATTAATGACACTGGTACCGGTAATGCTTATATTAAAACAGCCCGACCTCGGAACTTCATTGGTTTTTTTCGTTATTCTGTTTGCCTTATGGTTCTGGTCGGGTCTGTCGCCGTGGTATTTGATTTTATTACTCTCGCCGTTATTATCCCTTGTAACCGCTTCGCACTGGTTGTCCTGGGCGATTTATTTCGTGGTGCTTTTATCCTTTCTGACTTTTTTAAAACCCGGGGTGGTTAACAGTACGGTGGTGGTTATTTTCAACCTGGCTTTCGGGATCATAACACCTTTTATCTGGAACCGCCTGGCCGAGTACCAGCGCTTGCGTATTAAAACCTTTTTCGACCCCGGCATGGACCCGAGGGGGGCCGGTTATCAGATAATTCAATCGAAGATTGCGATCGGTTCCGGAGGTATTTTGGGTAAAGGTTTTTTGAACGGTTCCCAGTCTCGTCTTGATTTTCTCCCGGAACGTCACACGGACTTTATCTTTTCCGTCCTCGGCGAAGAGTTCGGTTTATGGGGTGCTCTGGTCGTTATTTTTCTTTTTGGCTTTATTTTGTATCGTTCCATAAGAATTGCCGCTCGTTGCCGGAACCGCTTTGCATCCATGGTCGTTATGGGTGCTGTGGCCATTCTCCTTTTTCAGTTTGTCATCAATATCGGCATGACTCTGGGCTTTATGCCCGTAACCGGATTACCCCTACCGTTTATAAGTTATGGCGGAACCTCGCTGGTTTTGTCATGGGCGCTTGTCGGTTTAATAATTTCAGCTGATTATCGCTGGCAGGAATATTGACCCGAAAAAGAAAGCTGCACCAGGAAACGGTTAAGGGTATAAAGATTATAATGAACATCTTCCGGAGATTTCTGAAAATAACCGCTTATGGTTTTCTAATCCTGGTTGTGGCTTTGCCGGTGACTCCGGCCATCGACCTTGACTCCTTGTTTATTGTTTCTGTCGGCGGTCAGCCGGCGTATGAAAGGTTAAGCCGGATGTCGTCCTATCATGCCCGGGGGAAGGTGAACATCAACGGGCTTAATGGCCGCTTCGAGGAATTTTTCATGCCTCCCAATCGTTTTTATCTGGAAGTTGATTTTACCCATTTCCGCCTGGTTCAGGCTTATGACGGTATTACCGCCTGGCAAAAAGACCATAACGGGTTTATCTCCGAGATGGCGGGGTATGAAAAGAACAGCTTTCTCAGTGATTTATATTTTTCCGCATATGCCTATCTTTTCCCGGAGCGCCTGGAGGGTGCTTTTGAGTATCTCGGACCAACGGTAAAAAACGGCGTCAACTGCCACCAGGTGGCATTTTATCCCCTGGGAGAAGATACGGTTACGGTGTTTTTTGAGGTGCTTACCGGTACCCGCCGCTTTGTCAGCGGGAAACTGGATAATCTGGTGGCTTTTACGACTGTCGATGATTATCGCCGGATTGCCGAAGTCCTGATTCCTTTTCATTCCCGGGCGGAAACTCAGGGACAGGTTTTATTTACTGAATTCACACTCGAGCAGGTTAAATTTGATGAGCCGTTTGACCCGAAAATATTTACAATGCCCGAAAAAGCAACGGCTGATTTCAGGTTTCCATCGGATAAAACCCAGGTTTTGATCGACTTCGACTATCGAAACGGGCATATCTATATAAAAGCCACTATCAACGGGGAAAAAACCGCCTGGTTTCTACTCGATAGCGGCGCGTCCGGTAATACCTTTAATTCCGGTATACTCAAAGACCTGTCTTTACCGGAGGTGGGTTTTTTACCGGCCAAGGGAATGGGAGGGTTTGATGAAGTCAAACTGGTCCGTTCGGATTCAATAGTCATCGGTGAGCTGACCCTGTTCAATCAGGTGGCCGGGGCTCTGGACCTTTCCAGTATAGGTCAACCCAGCCGGGACAGTCTTGAGTTTGGCGGGATTCTTGGTTATGATTTACTTTCTCGTTTTCCTGTAATGATAAATTATCAAACTTCGACAATTACTGTCTTTAATCCGGACAGCTTCTCACCCCCGGATAACGGTATGGTTGTACCGTTTCATTTGTCCATGCAGGTACCGAGTATTGAAGCCGACCTGAATGGAATTCCCGGTCGCTTTATTATAGACCTGGGCAATCCTTTTACTCTTATTTTGCATAGTAAATTCGTTAAGACCAATGAACTGGATAAGAAACTGACTGATATTCAGGAAATAACCCGTGATTACGGGGGAATCGGCGGCGTCGTAGCCGGTCGTACGGCTGTAGCTGAAACATTTGGTTTTGCCGGTTTTCAGCTTCATTCTCTGACTGTCGTTTTGCCGGAGGAAAGCATCGGGATGACGGGCTCGGAAGAAATAGCCGGGAACATCGGCAATATGCTTCTGGAAAAATTCATTCTCCTTTTTGATTATGCCCGCAGCCGTATTATTTTTTATGAGCCGGAATCCTGATTTTTATAACCGTACTGATTTAGGTATGTTTTACCCGGTAATATGAGAAAACGCAAAAAACTTGACATCCTTGAAATAGCCTGTTATCTAAACTTTACTATGATATTTGATTGACTGATAAAGCCATTGTGACGTATAAGTTTTCGTAAGGTATGTCGTTTTTTAGTCGATATAGGCTGATATAGAAAATCGGTAGTATCGGAAATATGAAGAAATATCTTTTGATTATAGTGGTTATGGTGCTTCTTCCCGGCCTAGGGGAGAGCCAGGTTCAGGTAAGAGACAGTTACGATAAAACCTTACCCTTCGACAAACGACATCAGGCCGGAGTAAGGCTGGGGGCGTGGCTCAACCAGGGGGATGAACCATCCAGCCGGGACAGCTCGGTAGTATCATACAAAATGGATATCGGCAATACAAATTTTTATTTTGAAGGATATGGAGCTTATCGTCTTAATCCGCAGCTTATGTTCGAGTTATCTCTGGGTTTTGTCAACCGCGGAAATGTGACTCTGTATGATGGTTTTTATTCTTATGTGGGTAACCTGGTGGTTTATTCCATCCTGGTTCAGGTAAAATTATATCCTCTGCCGCGACAACTGGGTAAATTATACCCTTATGTAACAGCCGGCGGGGGGTTGTATTATGGCCGGCACGACGTCCAGTTCACCACTGATTATGATTTCTTCAGTGTCTTCAACGAGAAATCGGGAACGGACTTTAATTATGTCGTAGGCGGTGGTTTTGACTGGCCGCTATCCGGGTCGATCGGTTTGGATATGAATGTCAAATATATGCCGATTTCTCTATCAAAAACGATTGTGGATATATCCAATTTTAACGCTCTCAGCATTTCGATGGGAGTAAAATATTTATTTGAATCAGGAAAATAATATGCTGTTTTCAGGAGGAAATAATGAAAGTAGGCATTAACGGATTTGGTCGGATTGGCCGGCTGGTTTTTAAGGCTGCCCGAGGAACGGATATTGAGTTTGTCGGCATCAATGATATTACAGATGCCAAAACGCTGGCGCACCTGTTGAAATATGACTCCATACATGGTCGTTATCCCGACCCGGTCGAAGTCGATGGTACTAACCTGGTGGTAAAGGGAAAGAAAATTCCGGTTTTGGCTGAGCGTGACCCCGCCAATCTTCCCTGGGCGAAACTCGGTGCTGATATTATCCTGGAATGCACCGGTCTGTTTCGCGACAAGGAAACGGCTGGTAAGCACATTACCGCCGGAGCCAAAAAAGTTTTGATTTCCGCACCGGCTAAAAAGCATGACGGCACCTTTATCCAGGGTGTTAATTCCGACCAGTACGATAAAGCGAAACATCATATCATCTCCATCGGTTCCTGCACAACCAACTGTCTGGCGCCGGTGGTCAAAGTTCTTCTGGATAATTTCGGTATCGTCAAAGGTTTTATGACGACCATTCATGCCTACACGGCGGACCAGCGTCTTCAGGATGCCCCTCACAAGGACCTTCGTCGCGCCCGGGCAGCTGCCTTGTCCATGGTACCCACCACCACCGGAGCGGCAAAAGCCATCTCTGAAGTCATTCCGGCGATGAAAGGCAAAATGGACGGAATCGCAATCCGGGTTCCCACTCCCGATGCTTCGCTGGTGGACCTGGCTGTTATTCTGGAAAAAGAGGCGACGGTTGAACAAATAAATGCCGCCATGAAAAAAGCTGCCGAGTCGGGTCCCTTGTCTAAAACCCTGCAATATTGCGAAGACCCGATCGTCTCGACGGATATAATCGGCAATCCCCATGGTTCGGTATTCGATAGTGAACTGACCGCTGTACATGGTAACCTGGCCAAGGTTTTCAGCTGGTACGACAACGAATGGGGTTTTTCCTGCCGCATGGTGGATATGTTGAGGATGATGCTGTAAAGAAGAGAGGAGAGAGTAATGAATAAGCTTACCGTATCTGATATAAATTTTCGGGGACGGAGGGTGCTTCTGCGGGTGGATTTTAACGTCCCGCTGGACAAGCAGCTCAAGATTACCGATGACCGGCGGATTCGGAGTGCCCTGCCGACCATACAGAAAATCACCCGGGACGGCGGTAAGGTTATCGCTTGTTCGCATCTGGGTCGCCCCAAGGGTAAGCCAGTTGCGGAGATGTCATTGCGCCCGGTAGCCGCGAAGCTTTCGGAACTGCTGGGTCGGGAGGTGAAATTCGCCGAGGATTGTATTGGTCCCGAAGCCTCTAATCTGGTTGGCAAAATGAAGGAAGGCGACTGCATCCTGCTTGAAAATTTGCGTTTTCATCCCGAAGAAGAAAAGAACGATCCCGGGTTCGCTCGGAAGCTGGCTTCGCTGGGGGACATTTATGTCAATGATGCTTTCGGCTCGGCGCATCGCGCTCACGCTTCCACGGAAGGCGTCACGCATTATTTTTCCCAGTCAGTTGCCGGTTTTTTGATGGAAAAGGAATTGCGCTATCTGGGGCTGGCTCTGGCTGACCCGCAGCGTCCCTTTGCCGCAGTTCTGGGAGGAGCTAAAATTTCCGGCAAAATTGACGTGATTGAAAATCTCCTCGGTAAGGTTGACCTTTTATTAATCGGCGGCGGCATGGTTTTTACTTTTGCCAAAGCCATGGGCTACACTATCGGTGATTCCCTTCTTGAGGAAGACAAAATCGAACTGGCCCGGGAAATCATCGAAACCGCTAAAAGTTCTAAAACCAGGTTGATTTTCCCGGTTGATATAACCGCGGCGGAAGATATCAACGAGACTGCCAAAACCAGGGTAGTTCCGATAGAACAAATACCTGCCGGCCTTAAGGGTTTGGATATTGGTCCGAAATCGATAGAATTGTTCGGGCGGGAGCTGAAAAAGGCCCGGACGGTTATCTGGAATGGCCCGATGGGTGTTTTTGAATGCAAGCCCTTTGCCGAAGGAACCTTCGCTATTGCCAGGATTCTCGCCGACATAACGGCTCAGGGTGCCGTGACGGTAGTTGGCGGGGGTGATTCGGCGGCGGCGGTCAGCGAAACCGGCCTGGAGGAAAAGCTCACCCATATTTCGACTGGTGGTGGAGCGTCACTGGAGTTCCTTGAAGGTAAAATCCTGCCCGGCGTAGCCGCCCTGACCGAAAGCTCCAAAGTGGAAGTGCGCTGATATGCGACAGAAAATCGTAGCCGGCAACTGGAAAATGAACGGCACAATCACCGAAACGGAAAAACTGCTTCGGGCGCTCTTGGTCGGTAAATCGAATAATCAAAAAGTAAAGGTGGTTGTCTGCCCGCCCTTTACTTCGCTTCATGTTGCTTCGAAAATCCTTAAAGGAAGCCATATTGCCCTGGGCGCCCAGGATATGTCGGAACATGCCCGGGGCGCTTATACCGGCGAGATTTCCTCGGAGATGCTCTTGACAGCCGGGGCGGTCTATGTTATTTTAGGACACTCTGAAAGGCGTCAATACCACGCCGAGACCGACCAGATGGTTAACGCCAAAGTTAAACTTGCCCTTCAGACCGGCCTGATACCCATTATCTGTGTCGGGGAATTACTCTCCGAAAGAGAAAAAGGACAGACGGAAACGGTGGTCGGTAAACAGGTGGCGGGGACGCTTTCGGGACTGACCGCCGAGGCTTTGAATAAGGTGGTTATCGCTTATGAACCGGTATGGGCTATTGGAACCGGAAAAACGGCTACGCCGCAGATGGCTCAGGAAGTCCATGCCTTCATAAGAGACCGGCTGATGGCCATCGATATAACCACCGCCAGGAAAGTGCCGATTCTATACGGCGGGTCGGTTAAACCGGATAATGCGCTCGGGTTGCACCGTCAACCGGATATCGATGGTTCTCTGGTGGGCGGAGCTTCTTTGAAGGCGGATGATTTTATTGCGATTATTAATGCAGTTTAAATTGGAGGACTGAATTCGTGTTTGTAGCCTGGGTTATTTTTCATGTGATAGTTTGTATTGCCCTGATTCTGGTGGTTTTGATGCAGTCATCAAAAGGAGAGGGTCTGGCGGGAACGGCTTTTTCCAGCGGTTTATCCGGGGCGGTTTTTGGCGGTCGCGGGGCGGCCACCTTTTTATCCAAAGCGACCAGTGTGCTGGCAATCGTATTTATGCTTAATTGCGGCGCCCTGGCTTTTATGTCTTCCCGAACCCGCACCGAGGTCGTAAATCCCCAGAATGTTAGTGAATCGGTGGTGACTCGTGAAGCGCAAAAGGAATATGAACAGCAGATGCAGCGTCAGCAACAGCAACAGCAAATGGCGACGGATTCGGCGGCTCAAACCGGCGAACCGGTTAATCTGGATGATTTGATGAACCCTCCCGCTGATAGCAGCGCTGGACAATAAAGATTGGTATATGCGGAAGTGGTGGAACTGGCAGACACGCTATCTTGAGGGGGTAGTGGGGTAACTCGTGCGGGTTCAAGTCCCGCCTTCCGCATTAAATGATATAAGGCTTTTAACCGTAACCGGTTAAAAGCCTTTTTTGTAGTTTTTTTTAATTCTGTAAGATAAAATAAACCAGAGTTTTCTTAAATTAATAAAAATTACTTGACAAATAAACAAACTGAACGTATTTTGTTTATAGCGTTTAGATATCTGGATATTATTTGATTAATACCAATAAAAAAGCACTTATTTTAAAAACTTCCCAGGTTTTATTTGCCCAGTTCGGATTAAAAAAAGTTACCACTGACGAGATAGCTAATCAAGCCGGGATTTCCAAAGCTACGGTTTACAAATATTATCATAATAAGTATGAAATCTTTAATGACATCGTCCAGTTCGAGTTTGATCAGCTTCTTACAACAATCAGGGAGGTGGTCGCTAATGAGGTTTCGGTAATCGGAAAATTCAGGGCTCACTTACTGACCAAGATAGAAAAATTGCGAAAACTGATTAATTTTTATCGGGTTACCCAGGAGGAATGGGGTGATTATTGGCCATACGTGGAAGATATCCGTCAACGTTTTATTGAAGAAGAGAAAAAGATAGTCAGGGATATACTCCATCTGGGTAACGAGACCGGAGAACTTGACGTTAAAAACGTCGACCTGGCGGCACATATTATGACGGTAGCGCTGAAATCGGTGGAATTTCCATGGGCTATTGAGACTCAGGAAATGACGGTGACGGATTATGTGGATATGATGTTGAGTATTTTGATGGAAGGTTTGAAAAAGAGATAAACAATTGCTTATTGATAAATAACAGCCTATACGCAGTATGATATTTAAAGGTTGTTTTCGTTAACTTATATAAAGAGGTTTAGATGTCTTCTCCTTATAACAAAAATCAGGGTAGTGATGGTTGGGACGATTATAACGGGAAAAAGTCGCATACTTTTCATATTCCGGTTATGGGCACCGGTTTCACTATTGATACGCCTCTCAAAGTCGCCCGTTATGGAATTTCTTCGGTGATATCGCTCGGCGATGATCGGCTGATTGAGCAGTTAAGGAAATTTCATTGTGACCAAAGAGGTATATCATACCAGCCGATCCTGGAGGAAGAAGACGATTCCCGGGCAAGGCGTATAACAGCTTATTTGAATTTTGTCAATGCTCAGGTAAAGGAACAGTTCCGGATGTTGCGGGAAGCGACCTTTGAACCGGGAAGTGAAATTACCAGATATTTTGAGATGCTCCCCGATTCTCCCTTAAAGCTGTCATACGTCGACATGCTGACCACAACGGATTTAAGCGAGAAGGTCAACAGGCAGACTGCTTTGCGCCGACAGATATCTCCGGGCAGTATCGATGTCAATATAATGACCAAGGTTGACCATGACCAGTACCGGGACGGCGTTCGTTTACCGGCCGAGTACGCGCTGGCTATGTCTTCGCTTCGAGGTTATGCCAGAAGTGACCTGAATTCGTCGATTATTCTTTCTGCCGGTTTAAACCGTCGTCTTTTTACCTATATTTCAAAGTTCGATGATTTTTTCCCGGATCATGGCGGTGTTATAAAGAAGAAAATTGTCTTGAAAGTCAGTGATTTTCGTTCGGCGGTCATACAGGGGAAACTCCTGGCTAAGCTGGGTCTGTGGGTCTCGGAATACCGGATTGAATCAGGATTGAATTGCGGCGGGCACGCTTTTGCTACCAGGGGTTATTTGATGGGTCCCATTCTTGAGGAATTCAGGCGTGAAAAACAACAACTGATTGAACAGCTCTTTGCGACCTACCTGGTCTCTTTAAAGGCTGTTAAAAAGATTGACCTTCCAGCACCGCCGGAGGTTCGCATTACTTTTCAGGGGGGGATTATTACAGCCGAAGAGAACAGTTTTCTTATGGAATATTACAAACTTGACGGTACCGGTTGGGGAACCCCTTTTCTACTGGTGCCCGAAGTAACGAATGTTGATGAAAACCACCTGAAAAAGCTGGCCGAGGCTACGGCTAAAGATATCTGTCTAAGTGAAAATTCTCCTCTGGGGGTGTTATTCTGGAGTATGAATAATTCCGCCAGTGAGAGACTTCGACGTCTTAGAATTCTTAAAGGCAATCCCGGCAGTTCCTGTCCGAAGGGTTATTTGAAATCCGATACCGAGTTCAGCCATCTTCCCCTCTGTCCGGCTTCGCGTCTCTATCAGAGACGGAAAATAAAGCAGATTTCAGGTAATGGTTTTACCGCACCGAAAAGAGTAGCTTATATAAGCACGGTGGTGAAAAAAGCATGTATCTGTAACGACCTTGCCGGTGGGGTACTCGTAAAAAACAGTATCGATTCGGAGGCCCATCCGGCTATCTGTTGCGGGCCGGGGATTGCTAATTTTTCACAGGTAACGACACTTGAAAAGATGATTGGCCATATTTACGGCCGCGTATCTCTTTTAAACGGCTCGGAACCTAAGTATATCTTCATCAAGGAATTGAGCTTATATATCGATTATCTTCGCCTTGAAATAGAAAAAACTTCTAAGGGTATTATTATCAGAACCGCCTCTTATTTTGATGAATTCAAAAATAATCTTGTCAACGGAATTGAATATTACAGAAACCTGGCGGATCAATTCGGTAAAAACCAAAAAGAATCTTTTCTCGGGGAGCTGGATAAAATATGTCGGGATATTGAAAATATCATGGTAGGTCTAAAAACTCTGCCGACTTTTTAGAAATTTTCCGATAATAGGGCCTGTCGAATTTTCTGTTTTCCAGAGTCTTAATATCTGATATACTATAAATTAATTGAGCAAAAACTCTTACGGGCAATCCGGCAAGGGTGTGTGCAACAGGTAGAGATGATCAATTAGCCGGGTAATATCGGTAATATCCGGGTCGGTCAGCGGATAACCGCCGGACCGGTCAACGTCGGCCTCATCCGGACAACACAACGGCTTACCGGATAAATACAAGAAATCGATGATTCGGGTAATGTCGGTTATGTCCGGGCTCTCGTCCGGGGAGCAATCCGTGTTACCGACGAAGCCGATACAACAACCACTGTAGGTAAGACTGCCGTTTCTTGTTTTGGGCTGGTATTGAGCCTGGGAAGCATAAAATCTGGGAAGGAAACTTGAATAACCGTCGGTTATAATAGGGTTACTGAGACCGCTGTCGGCACTGTTGATTTTAAAACGCAGTTTAAGTACCGGTCCCGAGCCGGCCATGAGGGGAAGAGCAGTGCCGGCTTCCAGGGACAGGCAAAGGCATTTATTGGTACTGTTGTAATTAAGATAAGAAACGTATTCGAAATCCTCTGTACGACAACCTTCGAGGGAGTAACCAAGATAACTTACATTCAGCGGACCGCCAAACTCGACAGGAATATCCAGCCGTGACAGGATGGGGCTGTTGGTGGCGCTTATGGTAATTTCAAGGGTACTGTCTTTCGGGCCGGTGATACTGCCCCCGATAAGGGTATCTGCCAGTACGAAAATATAATCCTGCTTGGGGCATGAGTCGGTATGATAATTCTTATCGGTTACTTTCAGTAAGACGTCGAACAGACCGCTGGTATTATAGATATGGGTGGGCGACTGTTCGTGAGAAATGGTGCCATCGCCGAAATACCAGGTCCAGCTGAAAACCGAATCGTGTTCGGTGGCGCCTTCGAAATTTACTTCCAGCGGTGCCCAGCCATAATTGGTGTCCGCCGTGAAAGTAACCCGTGAGTCCGGAATGATATTGGTGAACATATATTCATTTAAATAATAACAACCCCAGGGACAGTATAAGTCGTCAATAACGAACCAGGTATTCTGGTCGCCGCCCCAGCCATAATTCATGTGATAATATAAAAGGATACCCATTTCATCTTTGTATCCATCGCAGACAATGGCATGCAGGTCGATATAATACAAAACAGGCCGACCGGCGTCGATTTCATCGACTATTTCTAAATACCAGGAATAATTCGTTCCGTAATCACGCCGTTCTTTGATTTTAATATTATTTCTGTACCGGAAGTAATTAGCCAGAGTGAGGGTATCGGGATTGGCGCCGGAGCCGCAGACGCCGTAATTCATGCTGCAGGCCACCCCGACTTCGTAGTTCAACTCGGCCAGGGCCGCCTGCTGTTCAGTGGTGCAGCCACTGTTGCAGTTATCGGGGATATTAGCCCAGTCGTAAGGGTCATTAAATTCGGCAAGGAGATATTGTGAAGGCGTTGGCGTACAACCATCGCATGAGTAATCTCCGCTCCATTGAAAGTATTTACTGCCGTAGCCTTCGGGCGGCCATTTATAATATGCCATAAGTTGAGCCATGGCGGTGGCGACACAGCCCACTACCGTGCGTTGGTTCCAGCATCCTATGGGGCAATAATTATTGTAAGGGGCAAACTGATCCCAGCTGGTGGTTAAAAGAGGTCCGACGGTGGTATCGGTGGGGGAGAGAAAGTCTTTATTCAATTCATCTATAAAAACACTTTCGCTCCGGGTATATATATCCCAGGCCCGGCGATGTGACCGTCCCGGTATCATATCCCCGGTATCTGGCAGAGAGGCTTCCATGCTACCATACTGGCTGATAAAATTCTGTACCCGGTTTTGGAGGAAATCACGGACGAGCCTGGGAAAGCCGGTCGTATCGTTGACGTTTAAAAAGCCTTCTTCCGAATACGCCTGGATCGGGGGGAGGTCGCGAAGAGCCGGTACAATAACAAAACCCTGGGGAGCAATATTGTAACAGCGCGCCAGGAGGGTATCGTTGACAATCAGGTTGTCCACGCGGTCGATTTTAGGGTTGACCTCACCCGCCCAGCTCCCCCGGTCGAAGACTACCAAAGACAGGTGGTTTCGACAGGTCAGATCCATTTCATCAAGGGTAGCTTTTTTGGCTTGAAGACCGGTAATGGTCAGGGAAAAAATCAAGATAACCGGGGCAGAAACTTTTGTTATGGTTTTAATATATTTTGACAGCATAAATTCAGCTATTTAAGAGAGTTTCTCCTTATAAAACGACATTTATAAGCGGTTGGTTTTAAGAAATTTGTACGTTTAAATATATCGGGATTTTATATTTTGTCAAGGATGTGAATGTAACCGAATACAGACCTTTTTCTGGGCATTTTAAACGGTCTGAAATCGGTATATTTTCATTTTCACGGGCAGTCTGCCAAGGGGGAGTGACTCAGGTAGAGGTAGTCAATAATTCTGATAAAATCGGGGATATCCGGGTCACCGCCACTATTGGTATCAGAATTTGTTGGTGAATCATTGATAATGACATCTAACGAAAAGGGGATTGATTTGTCAACTGGATTTTAAAGTCGGATACTGACTGCACACCAAACTGATATTAACGGAGGTATTATGATGTCAATATGAAAGGTTATTTCATTTTTTAACGGTTATTCTGGTATTATCATTGGAGATGACGTCATAAAGATTCTTGAGCTGGTTTGGTTGGGATATCATGGCGTCCGCGGTCAGGTTAACCAGGGCAAAGAGTTTCAATACCGTGGCCTGGTCGTCCTCGGAATTAAGCTGACCGGGCGGAATGGCTTTGTCGCCGATGACCCGGGCCATCTCGAGAGCGATTTTCAGGCGTTCCGGCAAGCCCTTGCTGACGAGGTTGTTGATGCAGATGGTCAGGTTATCATCTTTTTCTCCAAGGTGCTCACAGATTCCCTTGAGGACGGTTCTTAGAAGAGCGGCGGCGCTTCGGGGTGAATGAGCAAATACGTTACGCGCTTCATCATAATCGCTTTTTATGTTTTCTGGGATGTCCGGATTAGCCGTTGGAACATTTCCCGAAGTAGGGTAGATCATATTTTTTTGTATCCAGACCGACATTTCGTTGCAATGAATGCAACGGGCGATTCTGAAATTTCTTAGACTTATGGCTGATGCGTCCCGAATAAAAGGCGTGTACCAGAGATGATTGGAGTAAGCTCCGCAGAAGGCGCAATTGAAGGCTTTTTCTTCGAATTTGGGGGGAACGAAATTATTCAAGGCAGGCTCCTTTAAAAGTATCACAGTAAATTAACATCCCCCCCGCCGCTTAAATATTTATCGGCTGATTGAAAGAAAATTTAACTTTTGAAATGAAAATTAATTTAAACCCTGGGAAAACCGTATTCAAGACATAGAAAAACCGGATATTTATACCCGGTTTTTGGATAATATTAAAAGGTTTTCAATTATCGATGTATTTGCCCAGTATCTGGTTCATCCGCGAGGTCATTTTCGAGTTGGAAAGAACCTCGGTCGCCCCGGCTACGGTGGCTGATTTCATCTGGTCGGCCATCGCCTGGGGCGAGTAGCAGATAATCGGAATTTTCTGCGTGGCACCGTAAGAACGAAGTTTGTTTATAAGCGAAGGTGCTTCGATACCGTTGAGATTGAGGTCGATTATTATCAGGTCGGGTTTAAGTTCCTGCGCTTTATTGAAAATTTCATCGGAACGAATGGCTTTAATCCCCTCGGCTTCCATGCGGTCAAGGATCGACATTATCTTCGAGGTGAAAATCATATTGTTGACTGCAATAATAACCTTCTTGTTCATAATAAATATTTCCCCTCATAAGCTTGAGCCCTCATGGGCATTTATTGGCAGTTATATATTATAATAAATTATCAACAAAAATTCAATCTCTTTAATTAAAATTTATAAAATAACCATTGGTCGGTTAACTTGTTTTATATCAATTAAGTAACATCGAATCTACCTGTTATTGCGGTTTTATTGTCTGATTTTAATTTTTGTTGCTTTAATAGGAAAATTTTTCTAATTAAAACTTATGAAAAACACCAAGATTCTGGTAACTTATGGTCCCGCTGTAGCTTCGGCAAAAAAAATAGCTGCCCTGGTCGAGGCCGGAGCTAATGCTTTCAGAATTAATTGCTCTCACGGTCTGACCGCCGATTTTCTCAAAGCCGCCGGTATTATTCATCAAGGTATACAAAACGCCCGCTTCCCGGTCGGACTGGTGTTCGATATCGCCGGTCCCAAACTTCGTCTCGACCGTTTCCTGGGAGAACTGACCATCAAGAAAGGTCAGAAAATAACACTTCAAACCGGCAAGAGCGATTTGAAAAACAATCAAATAGGCGTCAGCCGGCCGGAGATTTTGAAATCGGTTAAAAAAGGGGAACGGTTATTTATTGATGACGGTAACCTTCAGTTCGAGGTTATTTCGGTGGAGTCGAACCGGGTGGTAATTCAGGCTGGCAACGGTGGGGTCATTGCCCCTTCCAAGGGTATCAACCTTCCCGATTCGGATATCAAGATACCCACGGTGGGGGAGAAAGACCGGGAGGATATTAAAACCGCCATCCGGGCGGACGCCGATTATATCGCGCTGTCATTCGTACGTTCGGGTGATGATATCCTTGAAGCCAAGAAATTAATAAAAAAATTCGGCGGCCGGCAGAAACTGATCGCCAAGCTGGAAAGGCGAGAGGCGATTAAGGCGCTGGATGAAATTATGGCTCTGGCGGACGGCGTTATGGTGGCACGCGGTGATTTGGGTGTGGAGTTACCACCAGCAGAACTTCCCAGCCTGCAGAAAAAAATCGTCAGCCTGGCCAACCGTTACCATCGCCCCGTAATAATCGCCACCCAGATGCTCGAATCGATGCGGTATGCTCCCCGGGCGACCCGGGCGGAGATTAACGATGTCGCCTCAGCGGTTTTTGATTATGCCGATGCCGTTATGCTGTCCGCGGAAACAGCCACCGGCAAATTCCCGCTCGAAGCCGTCAGGACCATGGACAACGTTATCCGCACCACGGAAAAAAATCTGCCGGCTTATCATCTGGAGCTTGACAAGCACATTGTCAAACCGGATATACCGCTGGCTATCGCCCAGGCGGTTCGGGAAATGTCGCCCTCCAGCCAGACCCGGGTGGTTTTTGCCTTTACCTCGACCGGTTTTACCGCCGAGTTGATTTCCAATCTTTTTCCGCCCCAGCCGATTGTCGCCCTGACCCCGGATAAAAAAATCATGGGTGCTCTATCGTTGTATCGTTCGGTCTATCCGGTGCCTGTCAAGCAGTCACGGACTTTCGACGATATGCTCGCTGTCGTCAACGAAGTCTGCCGAAAATACCGGCTGGTTTCCCGGGGACAGAAAGTGATTATCACCGGCGGCGTTCCGCTGGGAATGCGCAAACCGACCAATTTCTTGATGATTCACGAGGTGGCTTAAAATGAAGCAGGGTGCTTTCAGAATAAAATTTAAGATTGGATTTCTTATCCCGGGTATTCTTATTTTCATTCTTTTTGTTACGGCGCCGGCGCAGGATAAAAAAAGCAGTGCTTCCGCGGGTAAGCTTTCGACCAGGGAAATGTGTATCACCTTCGATGAACTTCCTGCCGCCAAATCCTTCGGCGGGGTTGACCGTGATGCTGTCACCTACCTGCTTTTGGAGGCGCTCAAGAGTCACAAAGTAAAGGCGACCGGATTCGTGGTCGGGGAAAATGTCGAAGCGGGTTACGATATCCTCGGCCGCTGGCTGAACGACGGCCACCAGCTGGGGAGTATGACTTATTCCAACCAGGATTTGCACGAGCTGGGTATCGAGCAGTTTATTCAGGAGATAAAAATGGGTGCCGAGGCGATTGAGCCGGTGCTGGCCGGGTTCGGGCAGAAAAAAAGGTATTTCCGCTACCCCTTTCTTCATTACGGCAACACTGTCGAGGCCAAGAAGCAGGTATTTCTGTATCTGGAGGACCGGCGCTATATCGTCGCCCATGCCACAATTGTTCCCGAGGATTACCTTTATAACCTGTCGCTGGAAAAGCTGGGGAAAATGCCCGATTCCGCCGCCTACGAGAGTCTGATGAACGAATATATTAATCATGTGCTCGATGAAATCGAACGCGTGGAACAGCTGTGCCGGGAATTTATCGGGCAGCCCGTCAGGCAGATATTACTGCTTCGCGCCAACCGCCTTAACGCTATTTACCTCGATGAACTTCTGACGGCAATCGAAAACCTGGGCTATAAGTTTATTACCCTGGACAGAGCCTTGCAGGACGAGGTTTATTCCCACACCGAGGCTTACTACGGAGCGCGGGGTTTGGGTTATATCGATATGCTCTATCAAAGCGACCCAGACCTGCTGCCGGCCGAGTAAGATTGGTGCACGAGGACATACTCCAACTACAAATTTGGGGCAGATGTGGACAACTGCCGCCCACTTAATTTTTTTGTAGGTCGAAACCCTTGTGGTTTCGACGATTTGAAAGAGAGAAATTGTCTGGAGCTACTTTTACTATCAAATGAAAAGTGATGTTCCGTTAATAGTCGATAGAGTTGAATTGTGAAGATAAGGTTTATATATAAAAGATCCCACAGCAAGCTATGGGCTACCCTACCCGGATTGGGGTTAAAGGGAAGATTTAATAATTGAGGGTGATTTTGGAGAATAAGAATAATTGTCATGAGCGCGGGGCTCCTGACCTGCTTTTACTTAAGTGGGGCGGATTGTCAAGAGAAAAGTTGAAATTTGATATTATAAGATGACGCCAGGAATGTTCTGATAGCGCGTAATGGGTCAAGCCCCAAGTAGGCTTGACCTACCGGAACTAAAAATGTCGAACGCACAAGGCTTTCGACAAAAACTTATTTTGATAAAATTTTTCTCCACTTTTATAGCATAGTTACTACTGTAACTTGATCTGCAACTTCGACCGGAATGGTTTGCCGGCCAAACACTTATAAAGTCCAAAAATATGTGATTCTTTCCGAAACTTTATTTGTTATAATATTATCACGATAAAGAACCGACACTAATTATCAAGGCAGACCTATGTGGCAGAATACGGATATTATATTGAGCGATAATTCTCTCGCCGTTTTAAAACGGCGTTACCTGATGAAAGACAGCGAGGGCCGGGTTATCGAGACTCCACGGGAGATGTTTATCCGGGTGGCGAAATTCATCGCCGAAGCCGACCGCAACTACGGCGCCGACGAGGAACAGATAAATAAAACCGCCCTTGGTTTCTTTGAAATCATGACCCGGCTGGAATTTCTGCCAAATTCACCGACCCTGATGAATGCCGGGCGCCCCCTGGGACAACTGTCAGCCTGTTTTGTTCTGCCGGTGGGGGACTCGATGGAGGAGATTTTTGAGACCAACAAAAACGCCGCCCTGATACATAAATCCGGCGGCGGCACGGGCTTTTCCTTTTCGAATCTTCGCCCTAAAAACTCGGTGGTAGCCTCGACTTCGGGCGTTGCCTCCGGTCCGGTTTCGTTTATGAAAGTTTATAATTCCTCGACCGAAGCCGTCAAACAGGGTGGGACCCGGCGCGGCGCCAATATGGGCATCCTGCGGGTGGACCATCCCGATATACTCGAATTCATCGCCTGCAAGGACAACACCTCCGAAATAACCAATTTCAATATCTCCGTGGCTGTCACCGATGCCTTCATGCAGGCAGTCAAGGAAAAGAAATCATACCCGCTTTACAATCCGCACACGAAAAGGACTCATGTTGTGGATGGCAAGGAGGTTTACCTGGAGGCCCGGGAGGTGTTCGATAATATCGTCCGGCACGCCTGGGCGACCGGCGAGCCGGGGATAATTTTCATCGACCGGATGAACCGTCTAAACCCAACCGCGCCTTCGGAGATTATCGAGTCCACTAACCCCTGCGGCGAACAACCCCTGCCGCCGTATGATTCGTGCAACCTGGGTTCGCTCAATCTGGGTCTGTTCGTCAGGGAACCTTTGCCTGCCGATTACGCCCTGACCGACCCCGGTCATGGTATAGACTGGGAACGGCTGGGGGAGGTGATTCGAAAAGCCGTGCATTTTCTCGATAACGTCATTGACCGGAATAAATATCCCATTGCCGAGATTGAAAAACAGACTCTTAAAAACCGGCGCATCGGTCTGGGCGTTATGGGCTGGGCGGATATGCTGGTCAAACTCAGGTTACCCTATAACAGCGAGGAAGCCTTCAGGCTGGCGGAAAGACTGATGGCGTTCATTCAGACCGAAGCGAAAAACCATTCCTCGGAACTGGCCAAAACAAGGGGGAAATTTCCCAACTGGGAAGGTTCGATATATAAGGAACAGGGGATAGCGATGCGTAACGCCACCGTGACGACAATTGCCCCGACCGGAACAATTTCGATAATCGCCGGGTGTTCTTCGGGTATCGAACCCTATTATTCGATAGCTTTCGAACGCAATGTCATGGACGGTACCCGCCTGATGGAGATAAATCCTCTTTTTGAAAAAGCAGCGAAAGACGATGGTTTTTACTCCGAGGAACTTATCGACCGGATAGCGCGGAGTAAATCGCTGACTTCGTTTGCGGAGATACCCGATTCGGTAAAAGCGATTTTTCTGACTACGGCGGATATCAAACCCGAAGAGCATATCAGGATGCAGGCGGAGTTTCAGAAGAACTGCGATTCCTCGGTTTCGAAAACCATCAACCTGCCTGAATCAGCGACGGTTGCAGATGTCTATAAGGCTTATATGCTGGCTTATGACACCGGTTGCAAGGGGGTGACGATTTACCGTGATAATTCCCGTCCCAACCAGGTGCTGGCGGCGATTAAAGAAGGAGAAACCAAACCGGCGGTAGCCCCGGAGAAAATGGAAAAAGTAGAAAAGCGGCCAACGATTCTTACCGGCATCACGGAAAAAATTAGAACGGGTTACGGCAATCTTTATGTGACAGTAAATGTCAAAGATGGCCGGCCGTTTGAAGTTTTCGCCCACATAGGTAAATCCGGTTATTCGACCATGGCCGACAGCGAAGCCATCTGTCGGCTGATCTCGCTGGCGCTGCGTTCCCATATCCCGGTCGGACAGGTTATCCGGCAACTTCGCGGTATCGGCGGTTCCAGCCCGGTTTTTGCCGAGGGGGGAAAAGTCTCCTCCATTCCAGACGCTATTGCCCAGGTTCTGGAGCGGCATTTCGGCGCCGAGGAGTCGGGTTACCGGGATAAGTCCAGCCAGCCGATGGAGATATGTCCTGAATGCGGCGGGGCTATGAATTTCGATGCCGGGTGTTTTTCGTGTCCGTCCTGCGGTTATTCCACCTGTTAATTCTGCCGATACAATAATGATAGGAAAAGTACGCAATTTTTAAGGATAATATGTCGAGTTGTTACATTCCAGCCGGCAGGACCTCGAAGGTTATCAAGGGAGGTCTGACGCTCCAGGTGCAGACCGAATATGCCAGTCGGCCAACACCTCAGATAACCACCACGATTATTAACGAGGGCCGGGTGGTGCATAAAATACGAAGAGACCTGGACAAGCCTATCAGTTCTATTGAAGAGCAAAACCGGATGGAGGTCACCATCAAACGGCAACATGCCGAGATAATCGATATTATTCAGAGTGAATTTTATAACCCGGAAAGTATTGGTAAGAAGGTATTGAAACATGAAAAGAATATGCCTTTGCGTGATCGGCTGGCATCCATTCCGGGCGTAAAGAAGATTTTTACTCTTGATAATGAGGGCAATTTTATCAGTGAAAAAGCATCCAAACAGTTCCAGGAAACGTTTTCGATGATTTTTAAAAATATCCAGGAACTGATGAAGCTTTTTGCCCGGACGCCGGGGGTAGGCAAGACCCGAGAAAAGGGAGTATATGAAATCGAGCGCGACCGGCTGTATTTTGTATCCGTCGGCAGCGAATGTTACTTCATAGTGGTTAAACGCCTCGGCGGTGAAATTGACTACGAGCAGGTGATAAGAGACGCCATACGTGAGAGCCCGTTTGAATAAATTACCACTTTTTTATCAATCAAAAGTTAATTCTCTTCTTTAATGACTTGCACTATCCTGTATTTTCTTGTTTTAATCTTCTATTTGCTTTATTTTTCAAATTAAATTCGGACTTTGATGATGCCACCGGAAGCAAATGATAAAAACAAACGGGCTGCTCTGATAGTTGCTACGGTCAGTTCTTTTATCGGGCCGTTCATGGGTTCATCAGTGAATGTCGCTTTACCTTCTATCGGTCAGCAGTTTTCCATGGGCGCCGTGCAACTGGGCTGGGTAAATAATGCTTTTTTACTGGCGGCGGCCATGTTCCTTATCCCTTTCGGCCGGCTTAGCGATATTTACGGTCGAAAGAAAATTTACCTGTGGGGCGTCATAGTATTTACTTTTGCCTCGATTCTTATCGCTAATTCGGTATCCGGCACCATGCTTATTTTGTGCCGTGTTTTCCAGGGCTTCGGTTCCTCGATGATTTTCGCCACCGGCATGCCGATTTTAATATCGGTTTTTCCCGTGGGGGAGCGGGGAAAGGCGCTGGGTATTTCCGTAGCAGCGGTTTACCTGGGTCTCTCCACGGGGCCGTTTTTCGGAGGTATCATTACCCAGCATCTCGGCTGGCGGTATATTTTCTGGCTTAATTTGCCATTGGGCTTTTTACTTTTAGCGGTGATTTTGTTCATGCTGAAGGGGGATTGGGCGGAGGACCGGGAAGCGAAGTTTGATCTCGCCGGTTCTTTCATTCTTGGACTGGCTATTCTGGCGACCATGTATGGTTTTTCCACCCTGCGTTCGGTAACCGCCGGGGGGCTGGTGGCGCTGGGCTTGGGCGGGCTGATAGTGTTCATCAGGTATGAATTGCGAATAAAAAATCCCGTCATCGATGTTAATCTTTTCCGTTATAACACAGTGTTTGCATTTTCCAATTTAGCGGCGTTGATAAATTATGCCGCCACTTTTGCCATCAGTTTTCTGTTAAGTCTTTATCTGCAGAAATTACGGAGCCTTACCCCGCAGGAAGCCGGTCTGGTATTGATAGTGCAACCTATTGTCCAGGCCGTTTTTTCGCCGATTGCCGGCCGAATGTCCGATAGAATCGAGCCAAGAACGGTAGCTTCGCTGGGTATGGCACTGACATGGGTCGGTCTTATTTTTCTTATTTTCGTGGATGAAGCGACAGCGATGAGTTATATTATCGTTACCCTGATAATCCTGGGGCTGGGGTTTGCGCTGTTTTCTTCGCCTAATACCAATGCCATAATGAGTTCGGTGGAACGTCGTTTTTACGGTGTTTCCGGGGCTCTGGTAAGTGCCATGAGGCAAATCGGAATGATGGTATCGATGGGCATCGTGATGTTCATCCTGGCGCTGGTACTGGGACAGGCTGAGATTGAGCCGGCTTATTTCAGAGCCTTTATCAAGAGTATGAAAATTGCTTTTATCATATTTGCCATGCTTTGTTTCGGGGGAATTTTCGCTTCCCTGGCTCGGGGGAAGATGAACCACCAGAAAAGCTGACCTCTTCAGAGGGTTACCGGGGAATAAAAAAACCGCCGGCGCAACGCCGACGGCTCTCTATCTGGATGGAGAGAGAATAAATTTGAAATACTCCCAGCTCGTTACGGTAAAGGGTTTTTACAGCCACTCCTCGCGTTTTGCTTCGCTATGTCACTTATAGTGACAGTCACGGCGGTCGCGCAGCGATGAAGAGACAACCTTCATTTGTGGAGTGTTAGAGATTTTCAAATGGATCTCTCTCCAATCATTTCCGTTGTCTAACTATAATTACGAAAATTAAAATTATTAATGCAATATTTTTTTTTCAGTGATTGCTAAAATCCGGGAATTTTGATATGTTTCTAATTAACTTTTAACAAAAGGTTTTGTCGGAAATGGTCACCGCCCTGGGTGTCGATATGGTTGAAATAAGGCGGATAAAAAGCGCTCTGGAGCGGTTCAGACGGCGTTTCCCGGAGCATGTTTTAAGTCCGGAAGAAAAGAAATATTTTGAAAAGCATCATGACCGGGCGGCTTTTCTGGCCGGCCGGTTTGCCGCCAAGGAAGCGGCGATAAAAGCGCTGAGTGTCTATCTCGACAAGCGCCCGTCTCTGGCGGCTTTGGCGGTACTCGATGATGAACATGGACAACCCCGACTGTTTTTACCGGCCGCCGTCGCCATTAGTATGGTGGGGATAAAAAGCAAGGTCAGCATCAGTCATTCCTGTGATACGGCCATGGCGCTGGTAATTTTTGAGGAGGATAAATGAATCAGGAAGAGATATTGAAATTATTCCGGGATTCCGGAGCGTTATTGACTGGTCATTTTAAACTTACTTCCGGTCGTCATTCCGATGTCTATTACGAGAAATTCACCCTGTTAAAAAATCCAGCTATATGCACCGTTATCTGCAAGGCGATGGCGGATAAATTCAGGCATCTGGACGCGGTGACGGTGGTGGGTCCAACCACCGGCGGACTCATTATTGCTTATGATGTCGCCCGCTACCTGGGTATCGAAGCACTCTATGCTGAGCCGGGTGAGACCGGCCGGATTTTCAAACGCGGCTTTTCTCTGGATAAAGGACAGAAAGTAATTATCGTCGATGATGTTCAGACCACCGGCCGCTCCATCAACGAGGTTATCGAGCTGGTGCGCTCGTACGAAGCCGAGATTATGGCGGTGGGCGTTCTTTTGGACCGGTCCGGCGGCAAGGTTAAAATCGATTATCCTTTTTATCCTTTGGCGACCGTTGCCGCCGACAGCTGGGAACCATCGGCTTGTCCCCTCTGTAAACGGGGGGAACCATTGACTCAGCGGGGAAGTCGCAAGTTTTGAAGCCGGGTAATAAAAAACCCGCCAGCGGCGGGTTTTTTTTATAAATCTTTTTTATATCGGAACTTTGTCCGGCTCCGGTCGCCTGGCGGCAATCGGGAAAGTCATCCTTATGGTAGTGCCGACATTGGGCGTGGAATCAATCTTTAAAACCCCACCATGGTACTCGATTATACGATGGCAAACCACCAGCCCGAATCCGTGCCCGTTTTTTTTAGTGGTAAATTTTTCCTTGAAGGCTTTTTCCAGCAATTCCGGTGGGAATCCGACACCGGTGTCATTGATGGTAAAGGTAAATTGATTGGCCGAAGCTTCTCTGGTTACGGCCACGTTTATTTCTCTTTTGTCCCGGTCCTGAGTGGCATCCGCAGCATTATTGAACATGTTATAAAGCAGCTGCATCATTTGGGTGTTGTCGGCTTCGAAATAGATATTTTCATCAAGCCGGTCGATGGTAATCGTAACTCCGCGGAATCTTTTCTGGGGTTTCAAATAATCGATTACTTCGGTTATCAGTTTATCGAAGGCGATGATGTCTTTTTTCGATGAAATGGGGCGCAGATCCATCAAACCACTGGTGAATTTCTTGATTTTTTCAATTGTTTCCATCATGGTAGAGGTATATTTGACAAACTCTTCACCGTGTTTCTTTTTGATGTGGAAATCCAGAAGGGACAAATTGCCGGCGATGACGCCTAGGAAATTGTTCAGCTCATGGCCGATTTCCGCCGAAATCTCGCCCTTGGTGGCCATTTTTTCCAGTTGAATCGTTTCATCCTGAAGTTCCTTAAGACGGGCATAGGCTTTCTGGGTTTCCTTTAAAAGAGAGAGGTTTTCCAAGGTGATGCCCAGCCAGACACCGGAAAGAGACAGGAATTTAAAGTCAGCTTCTTTTATTTTGATGGTATCTTCATTGAAGCCCAGCATTATCAATGCCTTGAAACCGTCACTGCGAATAACCGGTACGATGACCATCTGATTGTTCTTTGCCATCCAGGCAGGATTGAGATATGTTTTAAGTTCGGGATTGGGATTTTTCTGATAAAGGGGATTTTCTTCGTAACTGGTCAAAATGAGAGGTTTGTTGAAGTTATTTAAATCCATGTTTTTCAGAATATCCGCCAGGGGTTGTTTGGGAAGTTCCTGTTCATAATTGGCTTCGCCCTCGATGGTCGCCATGAAATACTTTTCTTCTTCATGGTTCCAGTAGAGGATGGAACCATATTCCGTATGTTGGTGCATAAGGGCGAATCTTAAAAAAGATACCGTCAGAGACTTATGGTCACCGGCCTGGTGCAGCATCTGGTTAAGGTCCGACAGGGAGCTAAGCTGATGGTCGGAGCTTAGATCGGAAGAGCGTCGTGTAGGGAAAGAGTGTAGGATAGGGTGGTG
>CAZUAS010000025.1:0-32608 GCA_964618515.1 uncultured Ignavibacteriales bacterium
TGGCCGGTGATATAACTATTAAAAAGGTTAAAATCCGCGGAGTAGAATCAATCGGGATGATTTGCTCTGAACGGGAACTGGGTCTTTCCGACGACCATTCCGGTATCATGGTCCTGGATGGTAAGGCGGTGCCTGGCACACCCATAATCGATGAACTGGACCTGGACGATTATATCCTGAATTTCGAACTGACCCCCAACCGGCCTGATTCGATGTCGGTGACAGGCATTGCCCGTGACCTTCAGGCTCTGGCCGGTGTGAAAATTAGAAAACCCGTTTTCGAATTGAAAGAAGTGGACCGGAAGACAGCGGCTTATATTAAAGTTGAAATTGAAGATACCGTAGGTTGTCCTCGCTATGCGGCCAGGATAATTGACGGCATAACCATTGCCGGGTCGCCCTGGTGGCTGAAGAAAAAACTTATCACTGCCGGAATACGCCCGATTTGTAACGTGGTGGACATCACCAACCTGGTAATGCTGGAAACCGGTAATCCCCTCCATGCCTTCGACCTAAAACTCTTTGGTTCCGACCGTGTACTGGTACGCAAAGCCCGGGATAAGGAGAAGTTTATAACCCTCGACGGTGGGGAGCATGAACTCAGCCCGGATGTTCTCTTAATTACCAATGGCACCACCGGGGTGGCTGCCGCCGGGGTTATGGGCGGACTTAACTCGGAGGTTAAAACCGACACACACACCATCCTTCTGGAGGCGGCCTATTTCAATCCCAGGATAATCCGTAAAAGCCGCAAATATCTCGGTCTGGTTACCGAATCTTCAGCGCGTTTTGAGAAAGGCGTCGATCCGAATAATATTCCATATGCCATTGATCGGGCGGCGTATTATTTTAAAGAAATTGCCGGGGGAGAGGTGTTAAACGGGATAGTGGATAGTTATCCTCAACCCATATTCCCGGTTAAGATATCTTTTCGACCTGACCGTTGCAACTCTATTTTAGGTACGGCGTTAAGTTCCATTCGCATGAAAGAGATTTTGTCCGGGCTCGATTTTGAGATTACCGGCAGCAATCCTCTTAATGTGACTGTACCTACTTTCCGGCCGGATATCGAGCAGGAAATCGACCTCATCGAGGAAATTGCCCGTATCGAAGGTTATGCCGCTATCCCCGACACCGAGGTAAATATCGGCCCGCTTTATACGCCGGTGCACTTTATCGACCGGTTTGAAAATGAACTTCGCTCAATCCTAACCGGTTCCGGGTTCGATGAAATAATAGGTCATGGTCTGGCCGACAGCCGCGAGGCTAAAATACTGAATTCTAACCTGCCTTGGCTTCGAATTATCAACCCGGTTTCGGAGGACCTGGATATAATGCGCAATACACTCATGCTGACAGCACTGACGGTGGTCAACCACAATCTCTCCCATCGGCTTATTGATATGCGGCTCTTTGAGATTGGCCGGGCTTATTTCCCCCCGGATAAGGACGGGAACTGGCTCGAAGAAGACCGGTTATCTCTGACGGTTTCCGGCAGTACTCCCGGCAACTGGCGGGAAAAACCCCGACCACAGGATTTTTATGATTTAAAAAGAGCAATAGAAAATCTGGCCCTTCATTTCCACTGGCCGGAAATTACCTTCCAGGAAATTAAGACGAGCTTCTTTGATGAAAGTATTTCTTATAAATTGTCTTCCGGACTTACGGATATCGGTCTGATAGGTAAAATAGCCGAGCCGATAGCTAAAAAATTTGATATAAAACAAGAAGTATATATTGCTGAATTGAAGATTAATCCTTTAATTACTATAAGTCGGGAGGCGGTCACGTTTGAACCGTTACCGGTGTATCCCGCCGCCCCTCGTGATTTGGCGCTGGTGGTTGATGTTAATGTGAAAGTCGGGGATATCATTAAACTTATTCAAAAAACAGCCGGCCCGATGGCCGAATCGGTTAATGTATTTGACCTGTACTCCGGAGAACAAATACAGAAAGGGAAAAAATCCATTGGCATAGCCATCACTTACCGATCCCCGGAAAAGAGTTTAATCAGCGAGGAAGTTGATAATTTACAAGGAAATATAATTTCTAACTTAAAGAAATCGTTTAATGCCGAAATAAGGGAAAAATAATTATGGGGGATAAATTTCAACTGCTTGAAGAAAAGGTTGATAAAGTCATTGCCCTGCTTGAAAAGTTGAAAACGGAAAATAAACTGTTGAAAGAAGAAAATAATCGTCTTCAGGCGGAACTTCATGAGGTTAAAGTCAGTTTTGCTCAGTATAAGACGGTTCATGCCGACCAGTCCAATAGTATAAAAGAGAAACTGACCTCTGTTTTGAACCGGGTGCAGGAATTAGAACAAATAGAACTATAATTTTTTTTATTGACATAAATAAGTCTTTTTAGTTAGCTTATTGCGACCTGAAAAGATAGGATTGAAAAATACGGTAAGTTAGAATAAATTTTTTATGCCTGACTTGGTAAACGAGAATAAAGTTATAGTTAATATATTTGGTGAGGAATATCCCATAATCGGGGATAATGACCCGGAATACATCAATGGAGTCGCCAAGTATGTTGATACGAAAATGAAAGAAGTCGCCAGTATAAGCCCTTCCAAGGCGCGGGATAAATTAGCTATCCTGACTGCCCTGTCGATTGCCTCCGAACTGAAGGAAAAAAACGATATTCTGAATCGTATGGAAAAACAGAAGGGTAATTTACTGGATAACTTACTCTCGCGTCTCGATAAAGCTCTGGGAGCACCGGTCGAGAAAGGCTGACCGTCCGGTTGGCCATCTGTATTTTTCTCTCCATAACATGACAATTATTAACTGTCCGATTTATTCGGATTGGAGGACTAGATGGTAAGCGTCATCTACCTTGTTGCGGTGGCGGTTATTGTGGCGGTTGTCTCATTCAGTGCCGCCTGGTTCATATCCCGACGTTTGGGTGAAAAAAGCTTGAATAATGCCCGACAGGAATCGCAACGAATTATTAACGAAGCCCGGAAAGAAGCAGAAATAAAGAAGAAAGAAGCTATTCTTGAAGCCCGGGAAGAATGGTTTAAGGTTAAGAGTAATTTCGACCGGGAGATGGAAACCAAAAGACGGGAACTGGAAACTTTAGAGAAAAACCTGAACGAAAAAAACAGCTCCCTCTTAAAAAAATTCGAACTTCTGGAAACACGGGACAAAGAACTGGGTAATCGGGAAAAATCGCTTCATGGACGGGAAAAGGGTATTGAAATCAGGGAACGTGAGATTGCGGAAATTATCCGGTCTCAAAACGAGAAACTTCAGAGAATCGCTCAAATGACTCCTGAAGAAGCCAAAAAACAGTTGATGGATAATATGGTGGCTGATGCTAAGATGGAAGCCGCGGCTTATATAAAAGAAATCAAGGAAAAAGCTGAACAGGATGCGGAGAAAGAAGCCCGTGAGGTTATCCTGTCCGCCATTTACCGTTGCGCCGCCGACCACACTGTGGAAACCACTGTTTCCGTGGTCAACCTGCCCAACGATGAAATGAAAGGTCGCATTATCGGCCGGGAAGGCCGGAATATTCGTGCTTTTGAGACTTCCACCGGTATCGATGTCATTGTGGATGATACACCTGAAGCGGTGATTCTCTCCGGGTATGACCCGGTCCGGCGGGAAATCGCCCGTATGGCCCTTGAAAAACTTATTTCCGATGGTCGTATCCATCCGACCCGTATTGAAGAAGTGGTGGACAAAGCCCAAAAGGAAATGGATGTAATTATCCGTGAGGTCGGCGAACAAGCCTGCTTCGAACTGGGTATTCATAACCTGCACGTCGATATAATAAGGTTGCTGGGTAAACTGAACTACCGGACCTCGTATGGACAGAATGTTTTGGCACACTCCAAAGAAGTGGCCATGTTGTGCGGTTTGATGGCCGCGGAACTGGAATTGGATGCCATGCTGGCCAAAAGATGCGGTCTGTTGCACGATATAGGAAAAGCCATCGACCGGGAAACTGAGGGAACCCATACCGAAATCGGCGCCGATTTCATCAGCCGGTATAAAGAGGATGAAATCGTAGTTAATGCTATTCTTTCGCATCATGGTGATGTACCGATGCTCAGTCCTTATCCTATTCTGGTACAGACTGCCGATGCCATTTCTGGTGCCCGTCCTGGCGCCCGTCGGGAACCACTTGAAGCCTATATTAAACGCCTGCAACAACTGGAAGAGTTGGCGGACAGTTTTAAAGGCGTGGCCAAGGCGTATGCTATTCAGGCGGGGCGGGAAATCCGGGTGATTGTGGAACATTCCCTGATTGACGACCTGGCGGCTTCGGTTCTGGCCGGCGATATCGCCGGTAAAATTGAAAAGGAAATGCAGTACCCCGGTCAGATTAAAGTTACCGTGATACGGGAAACCCGCTCGACCGAATTCGCTAAATAAGTTATTCTGTCATAAAATTCTGTTTGATTATAAAGTGGAGTATGCTTAAACTCCACTTTATTGTTAAAGCCGGTCAGTGTGGGCGGAAATGACCGTATGATTGTTTAATCCGCCTTAGAAAGAAATATCATGGCACTGTTCACTATCCTGTTTGTTGCCGACATCTGCGGCAAATCCGGTCGCCAGGCGGCGGCTCATATGATTAAACCCCTGTGTGAAAAGTACAAGGTTGATTATGTCATCGCTAATGTCGAAAATGCCGCCGGCGGATTCGGAATCACTCCCGAAATGTCCCGCAAAATCTTTTCCTATGGGGTCAATATCCAGACCTCGGGCAACCATATCTGGGACCGTATCGATATCCTCGAATATATGAAAGTAGAAGCCAAGCTCTTAAGACCGGCGAATTATCCTGCCGACGTTCCCGGGGGCGGTTTTTACGTGGATACTCGGGGAGAAATTAAAATCGGGGTAATAAATCTGATGGGAAGAACTTTCATGGTCGATATCGACTGTCCCTTTCGGACCGCTTCCAGAATCCTGCGGCAGTTGAGTGAGGAAGTTAAAATAATCTTCGTGGATTTTCATGCTGAAGCGACTTCGGAAAAACAGGCGATGTTTTATTATCTGGATGGTCAGGTATCGGCTGTTATCGGAACCCATACCCATGTACAGACCGCCGACGAAACCATCAGCAGCCGCGGTACCGCTTATCTGACTGATGCCGGTATGACAGGACCTCACGAATCGATAATCGGTATGGAAATCGGTCCCTCACTGGGACGTTTTTTGACCGGTATGCCCAAAAGGTTTACCACCGCGTCCGGTGATGTCAAAATGTCCGGAGTGGTAGTCCAGGTGGACAGTGAAACCGGGCGGGCGGAAAGTCTCGAACGAATTAAGATTAATTTTGACATCAACGAAGTTCAAGTTAAAAAGAATACCGACGACTATTAAGGAATACTTTAATATGACCGCACAACTCATTGACGGTAAAGTAGTTGCTAATAAGATACGAGAACAGCTGGGGGAGCGGATTGAAGCCCTGAAAAAAAAAGGCATTATCCCCGGTCTGGCAACGGTTCTGGTCGGGGATGACCCGGCTTCGGCATCCTATGTCCGGGGAAAAGCCAAAGCCTGTGAAAAACTGGGACTGTATTCCGAGGTGATAACCAGGCCGGCCACCTTATCTCAGGACGAACTCTTGGCTATCGTGGATAAGCTGAACAATGACCCCAGGATAAGTGGTTTTCTCGTACAATCCCCGCTTCCCCGGCCTCTTGACGAACAGGCGGTTGTTTTGGCCATTAAGCCGGAAAAGGATGTTGATGGTTTTCATCCGTTTAACGTCGGTCTGATGTTAATAGGTCGCCCCGGCCTTTTGCCCTGTACCCCTCACGGAATAATCAAGCTTATGGAATATTATAACCTTGATCCTTCCGGCAAGGAAGTTGTAATAGTCGGTCGTTCCAATATCGTGGGAAAGCCGATGGCCGCCCTTTTAATGCAGAAAAGAAAATGGGCTGACGCCACCGTTACCATTGCCCATTCCCGCACCGTCAATCTGGCTGAGGTTACCCGCCGGGCCGATATCCTTATTGCCGCCATCGGTCATCCACGGTTGATAACATCGGAGATGATTAAGGAAGGTGCGGTAGTGATTGATGTAGGGGTTAACCGGGTAGATGATAGTGACTCCGAGAAGGGGTATCGCCTGGTGGGAGATGTCGATTTTGAAAGCTGCTCTCAAAAAGCTTCCTGCATTACACCTGTTCCCGGTGGGGTCGGACCGATGACTATTGCTATGTTAATGTACAATACGGTGATGGCCGCCGAAAACCAAAACAGAAAATAATTGAATCTTAGATTATATTTTATTTCTTAATTTCTGCAATAAAATACATACTTCTAACTAATATTTTAATTCTTTTCTTTATCATAGTAATCACAAAAAAACGTCATAAAAATTGAGTCTTTTTTTTGTTTTATAATTTATTCAAATCAAATTACTTAGATGTTATTTTTAAGGTTGAATGAAGAAGGAAATAATTTCCCTATTTATTTATGCGACATTGAGATAGAGGGCATAAACTTTGCTGTATTGTTTTCAATAAATCTAAACATTAAACTGCTTGATTGTTGTTAGTGTGAGAACACCTCGTTTATTAATCCTCTGGGCTTTTATATTATTTTTAAATGTCTGTTCTTATGATAATTTGTCTGCTGATACTTACGAAGAATTATCCGCGGACGCTGACGGTTTAGCTCAAATTGTTTTGATTATTTCTTCCAGTCAGGTGGTGGGACAGCCTTTAATTACGGAAGCCAGAATTATTCTTCTGGACAGTAACAGTAATCAATTAACCAGTTATGACCTGGCCGCCCATCCCATAACCTTGATTTCCGAAACAGGTTTACTGGTTCCCAATGTTCTGGATAATCAGGCTCTCTTAACCGGCGGCGTGATAAATATTCTGGCCGCCCAAATCGTGTATCAGGGACCGACCGGGAATGTAGAGATATATGCCACCGACGGTACCATCAGTTCCTCGAACGTCATCGTTTCCTTTAACGGTTATGATATCCTTGATGCTTTTGATTTCGTCGGCAATGATATCAGCCAGATATATTCCGGTCTGCCGACAACTATTCATGTTACGGTACAGAACCGGGGGACCCGGGTAGCTTACAGTCAGCCGACTGTCAAGACTTATTTTAAATCAGGTGGCGGGTCGATCAAGCATATCTTTTATCAACCGCATGCCAATGGCATTATCGATACTTTACCAATTAAGCTGGAAACCCCCAATCTAAATCCCGGTCAGGATACTATGATTATAGAGTTGTCCAGTGAGTACCTGATTTCGTCAACAATCCTGACCTCTTTCTCTCAGAAAAGAATTCCGGTTACGGTTTATGAACTGGCAACATTCGAAGTCGTGGAAAACAGTCTGGTTCCGGATACCGTTTACCCCGGGGTGACTTTTTCGATGGCTTTCGATATCGCCGCCATTGACTTTCCCGGTCAGATTGACAGCACCCATTTGGTAATTAAATTAGCCGACCGGGCGAATGGTACCGACCTGACCACCATCTATCAGGGTGCCCCGGAACCGGTATCTTATACCGACGGCATCATAAGATATTCCGGACTTAATGCCCGCATAGATACCACTGCCGGGCTTTTACCGGGGAACTATTATATCAAGCTCGAATATGAACTCATCTCCGGGGGTAATATTTTTTCCCTGGAAAATAACTATCCCGATTCTCTTACCCTCCTGGGGTCACCATCGCTGTCTTATATTTCCGGCTCTCTGACACCCACGGAGGTGCTTGGCGGTGATGATATTGCTTTCAGTTTTAATATTACTCTTTCCGGGGTGTCTTTTCTGGAGATTTTACCTGAAAGCACTTTATTTACCATTACCGGTGTCGGTTTTACCTCGGCGGTTAATCTTGTAATTCCTTCAAATATTCTGAATCAGGGTGTTAATACAATTACAACGAAACAGATATATATCCCTGTCGACCAGATGGGGGAAAACCTGACAGTCAATTCTTGGTTCAGTTACCGTCAGGCCGGTTCGGCTAATTATTTAAAATTCAGAACTGATTTCGGAGGTCAAACAATTGCCGTTACCGAATTACCGGAAGTAAAAATTATTTCCCTTGATGCTCTTTTACCCAATATACCCCGGGTCAATACGGGGCAACAGTTCCAGATGCGGTCAAAAATAGCCAACCTTTCAGAAGTCCTCGTAAAAGACCTGGAGCTTGTCCTTTCAACCAACGGTAATTCGGTTTTTGATTCTCAACTGGTTGTGGATACCATCTTGCCTTTTGATACGGTTGACGTTTATTTTTCAGTGACCGCAGATACGGTGATTAACGTTAATGAGTTATTTCAGCTTAAGGTAGTTTCTCAGAATGTTGAAAAATTGCCCCCGGCGGATGATATCGAAATTATTATCATAGAAGAGCCGGCTCTGTTGCTTTTGTCTTATAATACCGAAGGCATTAATAACGGGCTGGTCGAACCCGGTGATTCGGTTGATTTGGAAATAAGTTTGACCAATTATGGTCAGGCGCTTACTTCATCAGGTCGCTACCGGTTATCAACCGGGGGTATTCCCATGGGTATTGCCGACCCCCTGAACGGTAATATCGTCCCCAATGTTCCCTTGAAAATTCGTCTGGTCGCGCCCGAAATGGATACGACCACCCGGATTAGTTTTGCCCTGACCGAACTTCCACGCGACCTTAATTATGGCGAACCCGCAGATATTGAAGATACTTCCTTCAGTTTCCCGGTTAAAATTGCTTCCCTGGCGGCGGACCTGTTTATCAAACCGGGGGTAATATCAAGCCTGGTGACAGTGGGCGATATCAATGAACTATTTCAGCTGGAATTAACCAATACCGGGACGTCCTCAATAACCGATATGCTACTTAAGGATATAACGGTCGTTTTAAGTGACCATCAGGGTCGGCCTTTGCCGGTGCGTTCGCTTATCGAGGTCGGCAACACCGGTTTTTATGAAAATGATGAAAAAGTAACAACAGCGGTGGCGGGTCAGGACAAACTGGTATTATATTTTTCCGATTTTATTATTAAGGCTGCCGAACAGCGCACTATTGTTTTTAAAACTCAGCTGGTTGCTTCCCCAACCGAATCTTTTTCCATCCATCTTGATAATTTTGTGGTTAATGCCGAATTCATTGACCCGTACCTTGCCGGTGAAGACGTAGAAGTTTCGTCCTCGTCAGGGGATTCGACCCTTATTGATAATACTTTTGTAACCGCTGGTCACACCCTGGCAACCTCTTTTAAAATCGAAAATAATCCCTTTAACCCTTATCAAGGTCCCGCCGGATTCCGCTATTATCTTAAAGCCGCCAGCAGGGTGGAGTTCAGGATTTTTTCGCTTATCGGGGAGGAAGTCTACGCTCGTAATATGCCTGAGGGCGACGGTCTTGTCGGCGAGTTGAACGAACTTAACTGGGACGGCCGCAACAACAACGGGGATATGGTCTATAACGGGGTATATATAGCCATTATAAAAATTTTGGCTACGGGTGAGGAAGCCCGGATGAAAGTAGCGGTGCAGAAATGAAAACGGTGTCGCTTACCAGTATTCTTTTTGTCATCCTGCTGGCATCGGCAACGGTTCTTCAAGCCGGTGATGCCGGTCAGGAAACACCGTTTACCCTGGGTGCGGGAGCCGCCTCTCTGGGGATGGGCGGCGGTTATACATCCCTGGCCAACAATGCTGCCGCGGTCTATTATAACCCGGCTTGTCTCAGCTATATGGATTACCAGGAACTGTCGCTGATGCATACGGTGCTGTTTGAAGGTACGATGTACAACTTTGGTTCGTGGGTATATCCCCTCTCCGATAAAAGCGGCGTCGGCCTTGGTTTTATGAGGGTCGGGACTGATGATATCATCAGAACCATCGATTTTGAAAACCAGTACTCATTCGGTTATTCCCATTCGCAGTTTATCATCGCTTACGGTCACCGCTTGTTCAAGGGCGTGTCACTGGGGGCCGGCTTTAAAATAGTCAACCAGAACATGGACGAAAACTCCGTATATGGTTTAGGTTTCGATTTCGGATTGTCCTGGCGTTTATGCCCGCATCTTGCGCTCGGTTTGGCCGCCCGGGATATCATCCCCCCGAAACTGGAACTCAACAATTATAAGGAAACCACTCCTTATTCTCTTGCCGCCGGTGCTTCTGTGCAGGACGTGGTTTTTCTCGGACATTCCCGCTTGACAGTTTCTCTGGACCTTGAAAAATTTGAACAGCGTTCGGTTAAGCTTCATACCGGGGCGGAATTGAGTTTTTATGATGCCTATTTTCTCCGAGCGGGATATGACCGCGACAATTTTTCATTCGGAGCGGGGCTGAAATTTCATCGTCTGAAATTTGACTACGCTTATAAAATACTCGATTATATCGAGGACAGCCATAATTTTTCCCTGGCCTTTTTTATCGGTTCATCGACGGAACAGAGAATGGCTGACAGACAAAAGCGCTATGTCCAGGTACCGGTGGTCGAGGTGGTGGACGAACGTCAGAAACAGTTTATGCAACTTAAGACCAAGGCTGATTATTTCTTCCGCCAGTTTGAATTCGATTCGGCCCTGTTTTATTATGATTTATCTTTGCAATACGATCCGGACAATGAGGAAGTTCTGGAAACGATAGCTTCGATTGAACTGGCCAATAAACTGGAAAAGGAGCAACAGGATAAATTGCGTCTTGCCAGCCAGGAATATCAGCAGTTTATCGAGCGCTACTACAATCAGGCACAGCAGTTTTACGAAAAGAAATATTATACCGCCGCGAAAGATATGCTGGACCTGATCTTCGAAATAGAACCGGCCAATCCCCGGGCGGAAGAATTAGGCGACCGAATCGAAGACGCCATTGTCGAGGAAATAAGCACCAACTGGCAGATTGCCCGTAAAGCCACTGCCGAAGGTCAGCCGGTGAAGGCTGTTGAAGCCTACAACCGTATTTTGGAACTTGACCCGGCCAACGATTCTGCCCTGGCGGCCAAGGAAAAAACCCTGACCAGCCTTGACCTGTCACAACAGCTTAATCTGGGCATCACCTTTTTCAAGCAAACCCAGTACGAAGAAGCCCGGCAGCGTCTTGAATCGGTATTGAAAATTGACAGCAAGAACCCGGTGGCTCTTGAGTATCTTGAAAAAATTAAGGAAGTTCATACCAAGCCGTCAACTCTTGAGGATTTGCAGAAAGACAAAAACATCTGGAATTTGTACCTTGAAGGTATCCGTTACATGCGTAACAAGGAATACCAGAAAGCCATTGAATCCTGGAATAAGGTACTGGAAGCTTACCCCGGGAACAGCAATACCCTTCATAACATAGAACAGGCTCGCCTGCGCCTGGAGTCGGAAAAAACCAATTAATTTTTAATTTTTTTATAGATTCAATTCCGTTACTTGCCTAAACTTGGATTATGTTTCGCCGCCCGATAAAAGAAATCGATGCTGAGTTTTTAGCCGAAGAAAAATACCTGGATAATATACGCCAGATTGTCAAGGAAAGTTGTGCTGCTGCAGGGATGGCCCGCAAGGATATCACCTCGGTTCTTCTGGCCATCGAGGAAGGCGCGACCAATATAATTCGTCACGCTTATCTTTATGAAAAGGGCACTCTGCGCCTTCGTATTGTCATTTATAAAAAATTGATAGCCTTTTCTATGATTGATTCCGGGCGGTCTTTTCAACCCGAGGGCTCCGGTAAAATCGACCTCCAGCGTCTGGTGGAATCTGGGCGTAAGGGGGGGCTCGGTTTCTACATGATTCAGCGGATAATGGATTCGGTCGAATACATATCCGCCGCGGGATTCAATGAACTGCGGATGATAAAACGCATCCATGGTCATCCCGGTGACACGCCTTCGATTCTGCGACGGATGTTCACTCTGCGGGTAAAGTTTTCCGTTTGGACTTTCCTTATTGTCAGCCTGATTATCGGCGGGGCGTTCTATTATATCAACGACCGGACCAAAGATGAAGTCTACACCCATCTTGACGATACCGTCAAAGCCCTGACCAGTTCCATGTCGGAACAGGTCGCCGGATATATCATCAACAGCCGCAGCGATGTCGAATTCGATGAGCTTATTCGCAGTTATGTCCGCTCCAACGACATTTTAAAACTGGTCGTGCTGACCGATACCAACGGCATTATTCTGGCGCACAGCGAAGACATCCTCAACCTTCGAAAACCTTACATACCTCCCGGTTTTGTCGATGTTCAACTGTTTAACATAACCCAGCGCTACACCGTAGACGGACAACAGCTCAACTACCTGGTGGAACCAATCAAAGTCGGCGGCCGCAATCTCGGGCGGGTTTATGTTATCTATACTTCGGAACCGATTTACAAGAAGTTATCTGAAGCCCGGGGGAAATTTATTTTGTTGACGGGCATTTTACTGCTGGTCGGAATCCTGGGAATTTATATGCTGTCTAATTATTTTGTCAAACCCATCGTGAAGATTACCCAGCGGGTTCGGCAGTTTACCTCCGGCGACCTGGAAACGGAACTGCCTCTGGAAGGTGCTGACGAATTCTTCGAAATTTCCCGCGCCCTCAACGATATGATGACCCGCCTGAGCCGGGACCGTAAAAATGTTATCGCCCGAGAAAAGATGGCCAAGGAAATCGAAGTTGCCTCCCAGATTCAGAAGACTTTATTACCCCGCAAACTGCCGGTTTTACCGGGTCTGGAAGTGGAGACGTTTTATCGCGCCGCCTCGATGGTCGGCGGGGACCTTTATGACATTTTTGAAATAGATAACGACCGGTTTTGCCTGGTGGTGGCGGATGTCTCCGGTAAGGGGGTGCCGGCGTCGCTGGTTATGTCCATGATCCGGACGGTAATCAGAATCCAGTCGGAAAGAGCTGTTTCCGCCAAAGCCACCCTGGAACTGGTCAATGATTATATGACTAAAAATATTCCTCCCGGGATGTTTATCACTGTTTTTCTGGCTATTTATGACCCCCATTTGAAGAAAATGAATCTTGTCTCGGCGGGGCACAATCCGATGTTGTATTATCGGGCGCGCACCGACCAGATTCTCCGCATCAACCCCGCGGGTATGCCTTTGGGTTTTCCGGTGACATTTGACCGTGGTTTTGAAGAGAGTCTCGAAGAAGTCAGCCTTGAGCTCAATGAGGGTGATGTCTTTTTTATCTATACCGACGGCATTACGGAAGCAACCGACCGTGAAGGTAAGCAATTCGGACTGGAACAACTGGTGAAATTCATGCAGGGACAACTGGGGCACCGGAAAACCGTAAAAATAGACGACCTTTCCCGGGCGGTGGTGGAAGAAATCGATAACTTCTCCGGCTTTGCCAAACAGACCGACGATATTACTTTTATTTTGGCGCGTGCGGTTTCCAGTGGCGAACCGGATTTCGAAAAAAAAGACAGCAATCAGATTAACCATGCGAAAAACCTTGAAGATATCCCGCGCTCCCGCCTTGAAGAGTAATATTTTACTTGCTTATAAAGCCTCTTTTGCTTAATAGTTTATTAAGATAATTAATTGAATTCTGGCGAAATAAATGGATAATATCAGCATTTCACTTTCCGAGAGCGGTCCGGGCAACAAAATTTCCGAAGTGCGTATTGACGGTGTTATTGATACTCTTACGGCCAGTGAACTGGAGGAAGTCATTGATTCCCTGGTGAAAAGAGAACGATTTCATATCGTTATTGACCTGGCCGGGGTGGATTATATCTCATCTGCCGGCTGGGGGATATTTATTTCCCACATAAAAGACTTACGGCTCCGGGGCGGGGATATTAAACTGGCCAATATGATTCCCAATGTATATGAAATATACGAGCTTCTGGAATTTGACAATATCCTTCAGGCTTTTCCCTCGGTGGACGAAGCCCGGGAAAAATTCAAGGGTATAACTCCGGACCATGACGGCTTAAAAAAAAAAGACCCGGCGTTGACCCGCGTAACCGTCGTTGACAGCCTTAATTATAATCCTAAGGTAAAAGATGCGTGGGCAGACGATAATCCCGGAGTAGTGACATCCTCTGACAACACTGATATCGAGGTAATGGTTCTGCGCTATATTCAGCAGGATCCTTTCCTGACCATCTCGGAAATTAAAAGGCAGCTGAAAAAAAAATTGCCCGAGATGACAGTGGGCTGGTGGAAAATTTTTTCCATACTGAAAAAAAGGGGACTGTTAAAGAAACGTTCGCGTTTTCGTTATGCCCGGGGGCGTTTTTAACCGCATAGTTTTAGTTGACACAAATCAATTATAAATTAAATTATATATAGACGCTTATACAGTGGGTGGATAATGCTCAGCCAAACCTACATTACGGCGACACTGGTGGTACTGGTGGTCGTTTTAATCTGCTTGCTCGTTTTCAGAATCCGGCATGAAAAAAAGCAATTAGCCCTCATTCGGCGTATGAATCTGGAGGAATTCTCCGAATTTTTAAAGACTAATAGTGTTGAAGGTACGATCCAGTATGTGGCTGGAAAAGTGTCTGATTTATTGAAAGATGTCTTTGAATGCCAGCATATTGTCTTCCTTCGCAAACAACGCAGTTTCCTCGAATTAAATTACTACCACGGTATCAATAAGTTTAACCGGTCGGATTTCCAGATTCGTTTCACCCAGCCGCTGGCCGATTTGTTTCGAACGACCTTCATACCGCAGAAATTGCACCGATTGAAAGGCCAGATTCCGGAGGCGGTTTATACCAAATTGGATGATATCGGCTTTGATATTTTTTTCCCTATTTTCTGGCGCGATAATCTTTATGGTGTCTATTTTATTAAAAGTAACCTCGAAATCAGGACCCCGTCTTTTACCGTTTTGCTGGCCAGCCTGGCGCAATCATTATCCGCCGCCTATCATATAAAGTGGCATGAGTCGCGTTATGATAAACTGGAGCGTAAAATGGTTGCGCAACCGCCCGTGAGTGCAAAAACCGCCGATGATGACAAACCGTCCCTGAATATCTTAAAACTGGTCAGACATCGTAATTCCGAAACCATCATCCCCAAAATTATCAGTACCGTCATAAAGGATACGGGGATGGAGCAGGTGGTTTATATTTATGAAGCTAAACTTAAAACTGACCCCTTAAATGTTTTTAAAGAAGGAATAACAGCCAATTTAGAGACTCCGGACCGGGAAACTTTCGATAAAATTCTGAAACAGCTCAACCAGAACGGTTTTATGGAGCTAAATCACTATCTCAGGAAGGAAAATATCAATTCCGGACTGGTACCCGGATTGCTTAAAGCGGGTTTAAAGTATATGGCTTTGTTTTCTCTTTCATCGCGCCAGGCGGGCTTACTGGTTTGGAGCGGCGGTAAATCACCCCAGGTAATCGCCCGCCAATTGGAATTAATCCAGCCTCATACTTTTGACCTGGTGGAGAATGCCGAATCCTATGAACGGGTAGAGGAAATGTCTTATACCGACAGCCTGACCGGCCTGGCCAATCAGCGTTATTTTAATAAACGGCTTAACGAAGAAATCGGCCGGGCCAAGCGTTACCAGCGTTCTTTAGCCCTGATAATATTTGATATGGACGACCTGAAAAAAATCAATGACTCTTTCGGTCATCTGGCGGGTGATTCCATTTTAAAGCGCCTGGGGCAGATTTTGAAAAGTTCCATTCGAGCCATTGATATCATTGCCCGCTACGGCGGCGATGAATTCTGTGTTATAATGCCTGAAGCCGACAAAGCCACCTGTAAACGATTCATGAACCGTCTTCAGGTTAAAATCGCCACCTCAAAATTTAAAATTAATGAATTTAAGGAAGAACTGAGCTGTACTATTTCCCTGGGTGGTGCGATTTTCCCTGACCATGCCGATGATGCTGAAAAACTTATTTTTGCCGCGGATATGGCTCTTTTAAAAGCCAAGGATTCGGGTCGTAACAAATATCTACTTTATAATGACCCGGAGCATGCGCTTCTTTTTCAATAATCGCAGTTTTTTTTATTCTTTACAGATAATTTTATAAAGTCTATATTAATTACCTTAAAAAAATCAAATTATATCCGATTTTTTAAGTATAACTTAATTTAATGGAAATATTTAACTATGAAAAGTAACAAGTACTTGTCAGGGAAGACAATAGGGGTTGGTTTACTTATATTCCTTTGTGGATTAATTTCTTCTTTTGCCTCGGAATATAAAATTGGAACCGAAGATGTGCTGGAAGTTATTTTCTGGCAGGACCCGCAGTTGAATACTACTGTCAGGGTCAGTCTGGACGGTAAAATAACCCTGGATATAATCGGCCGGATTGATGCCGCCGGTAAAACAACCGAGGAATTACAGAATGATATCGTCCGTAATATCTCCCGTCTGAACAAGAACATATCCCAGGCGGTGGTACGGGTTATCGCTTTTAATTACAACCATGTCTTTATAACAGGTGAGGTCGAGACTCCCGGGAAGAAAACATTTGAAGAAATTCCTGATTTATGGACGATTATCAATGAATCAGGGGGCATAACCGAGTACGCCGACCTTTCCCGGGTGGCTATTATCAGGGGTGGGGAGCAGGCCGGAAAAGTGGAAATTGTCAATGTCCGTGATGCCATCGCTTCCGGGAAATTGAAAGATTTGCCTAAAATCCGCCGCCAGGATACCATCGAAATACCCCGTCGCTTATACGGTCTGACATCGTCCGAACTGACCCAGCCGGTTGAAAAGAAAAATGTCATTTATGTAGTGGGCGCCGTCAATCAACCAGGACCAGTGGAGTTTGAAGAGAATGTCGACTTCTTGGAAATTCTGGCATTGGCTGGCGGTCCGACCCCTGAAGCCAACTTAAAAAAAGCACGCATCCTGACCAAGGACGGTACCTATGCCCAGTCCTATCAGATTAATCTGGAAAAATATACTGAAACCGGCCGCCCCGCCCGGTATATTCTCAAAAACGAAGATACGTTTGTTATCCCGCAGAAATCTACCAGCTTCTTCAGTGGCGGCATCACCACCTGGGTAGCTGTTATCGGGGGTGTTACTTCCGCGGTGCTCCTTTATGAACTTATCAAACCGGACGAGACGGAAGAAGGGGCTGTGGTGGGGGATTAGAATCGAAAGGTCGGTTGAAAAATAGAATGGAAACCTATCGTTTAAGCAGTAAACTGACTGAAAAAGATAATGAATATCTTATTCAGACGGTAAATGATACCAACCTTGGGACGGTTTCAACTTCGATTTATATTAACGGCGTCCTGACCGAGACGATGAACAGTTTATACCCGGTTGATATTAGCGGGAACGAAGTTCTGTCGCTGGTCAAAATTACTCATGAGGAAACCAAAAAAGAGATAGAAAATCTTCTTCAATCCTATTGTAAAGTAATTGATACCGGCGATGCCAAGATGGCCTATTATCTGGGGACGGCTTTTTTTTATAAAGGTTTTTACCGGGAAGCCCGGAACCTTTTTACCAACGCTACGGAACTTGATGCCAGTCACCATCAGGCTTTTAACTATCTCGGTTTGACGGAACTGGCACGGGGGAATATTCATCAGGCGATTGTTTCTTTGAGAAGGGCTGTAGCGCTTAAACCTGCTTTTGCGGATTATCGTAACAACCTGGGTGAAGCTCTCTTAGCTGATGACGCCGTTGATGAGGCAGTGACCGAATTTGAAAAAGCGATCGAAATAAATTTATATTATTGTGATGCCTACCTTAACCTTGGTCTGGCGCTTATTTTAAAAACCATCAAAGCCCCTGACCGGACTACCTGGCCGGAGCGCCTTGCCCGGATCAATGATTATTTCTACAAAGCCTCCCTGATTAATCCCGTTTTCAAGAGTCAGGCTTTCGATGAAGGCTTAAAGGCACTGAAGCAGTTTGAATTATCAAGAGCACTGAATATTTTCAAGCGTATCAGGGATACCAAAAAAGAAAATTACCGTCGGGAGTTTTCTGGCTTTTACATGAAATTTGCCCTTTTAACCGACTGGGTTTCAGAGGAAGTACTGCAGGAGCGGATTCTTTATCTTAAAAAAGAGCTTGAAAAAAACCCGGGTTATGTCGATTTACATGCCGAACTGGCGCGGTGTTATCTGGAACAAGCCCGACTGGTCTGGCAGCGGGGAGTTGAGGAATATCGTAAAAGTAATGAAATCAATCCGGCTCTGTCCAAGATCAAAATGGCTTTGGATATAGTGGAAAATATTTCCGAAGATATCGGTCTGGGGCTCAGGAAAATTGCGGAAAAAGGGTGAAATAAAGGTATAAATTATTATGTCAAGAGGTGCTTTATCCATAATCGATTACTTCAGTCTGGAAACGGCTTTTGCCGCCGAATTCCGCCGTCTGCTCTACAATCTTCAGCATACCGTCAAAAGTGGTGAACTAAAAGCCTTGCTGGTAACTTCTTCGATGCTTTCCGAAGGGAAATCGACCATTTCATCCTTGTTAGCCGTTACAGCCGCCCGGAAAGGGCTCAAGACGATCATGATTGACAGTGACCTTCGAAGACCGGTGATTCATAAATTGTTCAAGCTGGAACGTCAGCACGGTATTCATGAAGTGCTCGCGGAAGAAGTTGCGGCCAAGAGCGTGATAAAGAAAACCAGCTTGTCCAATCTTGATATCATAACCGCGGGGAAAATCAGCGCCCATCCAGCGGAGGTTTTTAACGGTCCGGCTATTGGCCGTCTTATTGAAGAAATGAAATTTTATTATGATATAATTATTGTCGATTCCGCACCCGTTATCCCGGTATCCGACCCTTTGTTCGTCGCTCAGGAAGTTGATGGAATTGTGCTGGTAATCAAAGCCGGGGAAACGCAGCGCGAAGTGGTACAGCGAGCGGTCGACATACTTAATACCAATAATTCCAAGTTACTGGGTATCATTCTCAATAATATGTCAGGAAGTCTGCCGTATTACTATGATTATTCCTACTACGGTTATCATTATGACCAGAAACCGCCGGGTTTTCAAAAGGAATCGGGGAGAAACAAAAAAGACGGCAGTTCCTCAAAAAACAAAAATGATGATATCGCCCGGGATCCTATCTCTCCTAAAGAAAAATAATGTTAAAAGTTTATTGATGTCTACAAATCTCAATATTCTGACAGTCGATCTCGAAGAATGGTTCGTGGTTGAAGTTTTATCCGATCGTTATCGGTTTGAAGAATGGAACGAACTGCCTTCGACGGTCGTGAAGAATTGTCATCGCCTGCTGGAGTTGTTTCGCCGTAAGGAAGTTCGGGCGACCTGGTTTGTGCTGGGCTGGATTGCCGATTATTATCCCGATTTAATCCGGGAGATTGCTTCTTACGGCCATGAAATAGGCTGTCATAGCTATCGGCATTTACGGGTGGACTCCCTGAGCCCGGAGCAATTTCGAGAAGATACCAAACGGGCTATGGAGGCTATAACCAGGGCGACTAATATACGCCCGGTCGGCTATCGGGCGCCGAGCTGGTCGATCAGCTCGAAAACGCCCTGGGCTTTCGATATTCTGGCTGAACTCGGCTTTTCCTATGACAGCTCCATCTTTCCGATTAAACATGACCTTTACGGAATGCCAAAGGGACCTCGTAAAATGTTCAAAATGACCTTTGAAAACGGCCGTTCCCTGTACGAAATTCCTTCTTCAACCTGGCGCATAATGGGGCATAATATCCCGGTTTCCGGCGGGGGGTATCTGCGGCATTCACCCTATTGGTATATTCGAATGATGATAAAAAGGTTGAATAAAAATGACCTGCCGGTGATGATTTATTTGCATCCCTGGGAAATAGACCCCGATTTACCCCGAGTGGAGGGATTGACGACGATGCAGAAATTCCGGACCTACGGCTCGACCTCTCTTTTCAGGTATAAGCTGGAACGCCTGCTGGATGATTTTGCTTTTATCTGCGCGGCTGATTACATAAGTGTTAAGACGAAACGTAAAATAGGCTTTGAACGAGCCGATTGATTAGCCGTTTTTTGCTTTCATCTATGTGTCAGGTAAAATCTTATATGACAGGAGCAAAGTAAAATGGATATTATGAACATGAAAATAATCATTGCCTTTTTATAATATTTATAGTTAATATTAAACTGTTATGGGTATAATAAATAGTAGAGAGTAACGTCTTGCTTGTTTGGAGGAGTTATGAAGAGACTTCTGATTATTATTTCTATAATTTTAATTGTGGTACCTTTTGCTGAAGCCAAGCGGAAGGTGAAAAAAGCCGGAGAAATCAAAAATAACGAATATATTGACAATGATTATGGCTTCAAATTAACCCTGAATAATGAGTGGAAATCCCAGGTAAGAAAAAGTGAGGAGAACTTTCGCCTGGTACTGGTTCAAAAAAATTATGATATCCCCATTGATTATAAAGATGCTACGGATTATACCCAGATACCGAGAATTATCGTTTATGCCGACACTACTTCCATACCCATCCTGGCTTTTATTGATTCCCTGGTGAGTGATACCTACAAATCCGAACAAAAGAAAAATATTTTGAAGGAATTTGAGATTCTGAACGAATCGGAATTAATTCCCAAAGGACGTAAACCCATAAATATTGGGAAATCCCAGTCTCAGGGTTTTCAATGGCTGGCGCAGGCCAAATACACCAAGGAAGTTGCTACCAGTGCCGCCTCCCTCGGCGGACAGAGAGTCTATGGCTCCTATGGCGGCGCTATCGTGGCGATTAATAACAACAACACGATCCTTTTATTTCACCTGATGTGTGAATATCAGTTTTTTGAGCCGATTTTTAATCAGATGCTCCAGATTATCAATACCCTTGAATGGGTTGAGCAAGAGGGTTAAGGCGCTAAAGGCCGGTTTGACCGGCCTTTTTTTTACATTGACCGCCGGTTGCCGGGAAGTTATTTTTATTAACCGAAGTTTAAAAAAATTTTTATAGCGGAGGTCCTATGTGGGCGGTATGGGCGGTTTTAATTTTAATAATAATTCTCGGAATGGTCTTTTTTGCCTTTAATAATCTCACTCAGGTGGTTGATATTAATCTGGCTCCGCTTTTTGAAGACCGTGAGAATGTTCCCCTGTTAAGCGTTGTTTTCTGGTCTTTTGTCAGTGGTGCGCTGCTTTCCATCTTCCTGTTTATTACTAATTTTATCAAACAATCGGTGAATGTACGAACCGCCCGGAGAAAAATTAAAGCCCTTGAAAACGAACTGGTTATTCTGCGAAATCGACCCCTTGACGAATCCGCAGAGCTCATAAGAGGTACCGACAGCCGTAATCAATCACAGAAATCCATCTTCGACGATAAGGGTTAATGATATGTTTGATTATGTCCTGATTCTACTGGTACTGATTTTTGGCTCCGTATCATTTTATTATTTCTATGATCGGTTTTTCATGAAAACTCTCAAGAAGGACACAACCTTGTATGTGGAAGCCCTTAAGGATCTTCTCGATGGCCGGGAGGAGGCGGCTTTCTCCAAATTACGCCAGGAGGTTATGGAGAATCCCAATAATATCGATGCTTATCTACGGCTGGGGCAAATCCTTAGAAACAAAAATAAACCCGAACGGGCTTTACAGGTGCATAAAGATTTGACTCTGCGCTCCGATTTAACCCGCCAGGAGAAAATAGAAATTCTTCATCAGCTGACTTCCGACTATCTGGCCTTGAATGAGCTTAAAACCGCAGCCGAAGCTCTGGAGGAGTTGCTTTCACTCGCCCCACAGAATCATTGGGCTTATACGCAGCTTTTAAAAATTCAAGAGAAAACCAGAAAGTGGGATGATGCCTACGAAACGGCGGTTCACATTCTCAAACTTGAATCCAATAAGTCCAAAAAACCCCTGGCTCTATACAAGTTTTACAAGGGAGAAGAGTTATTCAAAAAACGTGATTACCACAAGGCCCGTATTCTTTTAAAGGAAGCTATCGGTCTGGACCCGACTTTTGTCCCGGCTTATCTGGTGGTGGGCGATTCTTATTATGAAGAAAAGCGGGTGGAAGATGCCGTTAATTTCTGGAATAAACTGGTTTCGATGGTTCCCGACCAGGCTCATCAGGTTATCGAACGTCTTAAAAAGGCTCTGTTCGAACTGGGGCGGTTCGGCGATATTATTGAAATATGTTTGAACATTTTGGATAATTCGCCCAAAAATATTGAAGCTCGAAGGACACTGGCGGAGTTTTACGAGAAAAAGGGTGACCTGGACCAGGCTTGCGAATATCTCGAGCAAATTCTCGAAGATTTTCCTGACGACTATCCTACCATTATTGAGCTTACCCGTATTTACCTGGATAAGGGCGACCGAAAAAAGATTGATGAACTGTTTCGTACTCTGGAACGCCGCCGGGAAAAACATAAAGAAACAATTACCGATAAAACCGTTAAGAGTTCTTCCGTTTAATGTCCGATAAACGCGGTTCATCAAAAGCCGGAGAATTATTTATGCGTAAAACACTTCTGCTTATACTTATTTTCGGTCTTTTCGTGAATGTCCGGGCGGAAGATATTCATACGCTGATTGGTGAAGGAAGGTTAAAGGAAGCCATGGATTCGCTTTCCCGTCTGACGACGGCGCAGAAGCGGGATGGTGATGTCCTTTTTTTCCAGAGCCTGGTGGAACGGGAAGCCTCTCAGTCAGCCCAGCTGATGCAGGCGGCTCTGCGATCTTCGGTATCCGCACGATTCCAGGAGGAGTTGTATTTTCGTCTGGCCGGCTATTATTTAGTCAGCGGTGATTACTCGAATCTCTCGGCTATTGTTAATGACTATCGCACCCGCTGGGGGGAAGAGGGACAGTATTTCCGTGAATTTCTCCGTTTTTCAATTGTCATCGACCAGGCAAATAAAGATTACGATGCGGCTTTGCGTCAGGTCGACCGGTATTTAACGAAGTGGTCGCAGCCCGAAGCCATCCAGTTGGGCGTGATGGATAAAGCCCGGATTCTGTTGGAACACAATAAAAAAGTCGGCGCTGTCAAATTACTGCAGAATCTTTCTCGTGAAAGACAGGGTCCCGGCATTCCCCAGGCGCTGTATTTACTTACCCTGGATGCCATTGAAAAACGTCGTACCGACGATGCCGTGTTTTATTATAACATTTTGCGGGAAGCCTATCCGGCCGCCGTCGGACTTGATGCCCTGATTGAAAAAATCGGCGGCATCGAAAGTAACAGTTATCGAAGTAGTAAAGCCGAACAACTTACCGGAACTTATTATTCGGTGAAAGTAGGGGTTTTTTCCAGTCGGGAAAATGCCCGGCAGATGGCAGAAAATTTCAAAAAATATAATAAAAAAATCGATATTGAAACCAAAACCATTTCTGGAAATAAATACCAGGTTGTTTATATAGGTAAATTTGATAACTACGAGGAAGCCAACCAGTTTAAGTTACAGCTGGAAGTTACGCATGCGGAAGTATTTCAGGTAGTTGCCCGATGAGCAAGAAGTCCGACCAGCCCGCCAGTTTCACCCCCCTGATGCGTCAGTATTATACAATTAAGGAGAAACACCCAGATAAAATCCTGTTTTTCCGGATGGGGGATTTTTACGAGATGTTCGGTGACGATGCTGTTCGAGCCGCCCCGATACTGGGTATCGCTCTTACTTCCCGGGCGCACGGCAATAGTGAAAAAGTCCCCCTTGCCGGTGTGCCGTATCATGCCGCCGACCGTTACCTGGCCAGACTGATTGCCCGGGGTGAGAAAGTGGTCATCGTGGAACAGGTGGAAGACCCGAAACTCGCCCGGGGTCTGGTAAAACGCGAAATAGTCGAGATTCTCACTCCCGGTACGGCTACTATTGAGACCTCCGACGAGTACCTTTCAGCGAGTACGCTGGCGGCGGTTGTTTCTAAAAACAACCGGACTATGGGCCTGGCTCTGCTCGATTTAAACACGGGTACTTTTTTAGTCGATGAGGGTCCGGCCGAGGATATTCTGGAACGTCTGCGGGTCGCCGAACCTTCGGAAATAATCTACCCCGACGAGGACATTGACAATAACCTGCCTGAACTTCTGAGTCGTATAAACCGCCCGGACCGTCTGACCGGATTTGAACCCTGGAATTTTGATTTCAAAACCGCCCAGCGGGAGTTGAATCAGCATTTCGGAACCTCGACCCTGGATGGATTCGGCCTGGCAGATACACCCCTGGCCATCACGGCCGCCGGGGCGGTTTTCAGGTATCTCAAGGAAAATCACCGCGAACGCCTCTCACACCTCAACCGCCTGACCAGATTCGACAGTGCCGGTTATATGACGCTCGATTATAATACCGTTCGTAATCTGGAACTGGTTAAGAATATCGCCACCGCTACGGAGGAAAACAGTTTATTGGCGGTTGTAAATTACTGTAATACACCGATGGGTACACGGCGGCTGAGAAACAGTCTGCTACGACCATTTAAGACCAGAGAAAAAATAGAATTGCGTCAGTCAGGAGTGGCGGAACTGGTTCAAAACTGTAACCTGTGTTACCGGCTGCGCGAGGAAACCAGGAAACTGCCCGACCTGGAACGTTTTGCCGCCCGGCTGGGCATTGGCAAGTTGAATCCACGGCAACTGGCGGCGATGCGGGATGCCCTGGTTGTCGGCGGCCGCCTTCAGGTTTTAGTACAGCAGGCTTCCAGCCTTCTGTTGACGCAAATCGCCCGGACATACCCTGATAATTCAACTCTGGCGGATAAAATCAGCAGCGCCCTGACCGACGAACCTCCCCTGACCAGTAATAAGGGAGAAATATTCCGGCGCGGTTATTCCGAGAAACTCGACCGGTTGAACGATTCTATTAAGGAGGCGCGGCTTTATATCAGTTCCCTGCAGAAAACGGAACGTGAGCGGACTGGTATCAACACTCTCAAGGTCGGTTTTAATAAGGTGTTCGGTTATTATATCGAAATCACGCGTGCCAATGTCGGCCTGGTGCCGGAAAACTACATCCGCAAACAGACCCTTGTCAATGCCGAGCGGTATATAACGCCGGAATTGAAGGAAAAGGAAGAACTGATTCTGGCGGCCGAGGAAAAAATTTTCAAGCTGGAACAGGAGCTCTACGATGAACTTCTGGAGTACATGAACCGGCATATCGGCCAGATTATTCAAACGGCCGATTTGCTTGCGGAAATCGACCTGGTATCCGGTTTGGCGGAACTGGCCGTGCACCGGGGCTATTGCCGTCCGGTATTTTTCGATGATACCCGTCTTAATATCGTTAATGGTCGCCATCCGGTTATTGAGGCCGTTCTCCCGCCCGGAACTTTCGTGGCCAATGATGTAAATCTTTCTTCCGAAGAACAGCGTATTCTTATTCTCACCGGCCCCAATATGTCCGGAAAATCAACTTACCTAAGGCAAATCGGGCTCATCGTCATTCTCGCTCAAATTGGTTCTTACGTACCGGCGGATAAGGCTGAAATAGGGCTGGTGGACCGGGTTTTCACTCGTGTCGGCGCCCTGGATAACCTTGTCCGGGGACAATCCACCTTCCTGGTGGAAATGGTTGAAACGGCCAATATCCTTAACAACGCCACCGAACGTTCCCTGGTGTTGCTTGACGAAGTCGGCCGAGGAACCTCGACTTTCGACGGCCTCTCAGTCGCCTGGGCGGTCGTTGAATATATCTACGACCAGCTTAAATCAAGAACCGTATTCGCCACTCATTATCACGAGTTGACATCAATGGCGTCGCTTTACGATAAAATATATAATTATCAGGTGGCGGTCAAAAAATGGGAAGATAAGGTTATTTTCCTGCATAAAATTATTGCCGGGGGTTGTGATGATTCCTACGGTATCGAGGTTGCCCGTCTGGCCGGGTTACCCCGTCTGACGCTTAACCGGGCGAAACAGATTTTGAAACTTCTGGAATCGGGCAAATTTACCCAGAGTGAACTGGGACCGGAACTATACAAGGAAAAAGTACAGCCGACGCTGTTTGACCCGCAACCGTCGAAAATTGAAAAAGAGCTCAAGGACCTTGACCTGGATAACCTGACCCCGATGCAGGCTTTTGAAATTTTAAGCCGGTTAAAAAAGGAAACCTCCTGACATGACTTCACCGGTTCTGAAACCCTGGATACGACCGCTTCCGGAACGCCTGGTCAATAAGATTGCCGCCGGTGAAGTGATTGAACGCCCTGCCGCCGTCGTCAAGGAGCTGGTGGAAAATTCCCTTGATGCCAGCGCTGACCGGATTGAAATACATATCGAAAAATCCGGTTCTAAAATTATCAAGATTATCGATAACGGCTGCGGTATCAGTAAGGAGCAGATTGAAATTGCTTTCTCGCGTCATGCCACCTCGAAAATATACAATTTCAATGACCTGGAAAAACTCGTATCGTACGGATTCCGGGGAGAAGCCCTGCCCTCTATTGCGTCGGTAGCCCGGGTGCGTATGATATCCCGACCTCACGATGCCGAGGTCGCCACCGAAATCATCTACGAGGGCGGGGTATTACAGTCAAAACAACCTGTGGCGGCTCCGCCGGGAACAACGGTTGAGGTTGAAAATCTTTTTTATAACACTCCGGCGAGAAGAAAATTTTTAAAGGCAGAAATTACCGAAAGCCGCCATATCTCCCGCCTGGTAACGGCGCTGGCTATTGGTCGCTACGATATCGCCTTCACTTTTACCGTAAATAATAAAAATATTTTTTCCCTGCCATCGAAAGAAAAACTCAAGGACCGGGTGACCGCTCTTTTAAGTCCCGGAAGGGAGTTTATCGCTTTATCGGGGGAGACTGATGAGGTAAAAGTTGAAGCGGTCATCGGGACTCCGGATTTGGCTCAAAGCACGCGCCTGGGTCAGTATATTTTCGTCAACGGCCGTTTTATATACTCGCCGTCGCTGTCTCATGCCTTCATGTCGGGTTACGGGGAATTGCTTCCTCGGGGTACCTATCCTGTCGGAGCCCTGCTGTTGAGCGTCCGGCCTGATGAAATCGATGTCAACGTCCACCCTTCGAAAACAGAAATCAAACTGGCCCGGGAGAAAGAAATATACAACGCGGTTCACCACCTGATAAAGGAAGCTCTTCGGCAGGAAGGCGTGGTGCCCGTATTTCTGCCGCGAGGTATAGGCCCGGTCCAAACTGAAGAAAAAAGCAGCTATAATAAAGAAAAGGTTCCCGGATATGGGAAAGATAAAATTATCCCCGGCCCGATGAGTCGCTTCAACGTCAATAAGGATTTCCTTCGTGAACTCTACCATCCCTCCGGTGTACAGGATACTTCCCTGGATAGTAATATCGTGCGGGTCGATAAAACCACGGGTGAAATTATCGAGAACCAGGCTATGGTATATTCTTCCGACGAGCCAAAAGCCTCGCTGGGCAGACCTTCGGAATTACCCCGGGTCATTCGGAACATGCCCGCGGTTGAACCGGAGGAGATATCGTTAACGGGAAAATTTGCCGATTTATACCTCCTGTGTAAAACAGGTGATAAGCTATTTATCATCGACCAGCATGCCGCCCATGAACGTATCCTGTATGAGGAAATACTCCGACGTCTTGATAATCATCCGGTCGTGGCGCAGCAACTGTTGTTTCCCGTGCCGGTGGAGTTAAGCCCGGAGCAACTGGCCTGTTTCGAAGAATTCATGGATTTGATTAACCGCTCCGGTTTTACCGTTTCGGCTTTCGGAGGTCGAATGGTCAATATCGAAGCCGTGCCGACTATCCTGGGCGGAAAAGCCCCGGAATTAATAATCCGTCAAATTTTAGATGATTTAGCGGCCTTGAAAAAAGCCGGTCAGGATATCAAAAAAGCGATGGCTCAGTCGCTGGCCTGCCGGGCGGCCGTCATGGCCGGCGACCACCTTTCCGATGAGGAAGCTCTGGGATTGGTAAGGCAATTGATGCGCTGTGAAAATCCATATAGCTGTCCCCACGGCCGGCCGACTTTTATAAAAGTTACACGCGAAGACCTTGACCGTCAATTCGGACGTTGCTGACATGCCGACTATCCCCGTTATTTGCGGTCCCACCGCCTCCGGGAAAACTTCCCTGGCGCTTGAATTGGCCGAAGAATATCCTGTGGAAATCGTCTCAGCGGATTCCCGCCAGATTATCAAATGTCTTGATATTGGTACCGCCAAACCGACGGAAGAAGAAAAAAATAAGGCAACTTTTCATCTGCTAGATATAATCGAGCCGGGGGCACGCTATTCGGCTTTTCAGTTTATATCCGATGCCAACCGGGCTATAGAGGATATTCTTAATCGGGGAAAGTGGCCGCTGGTGGTCGGGGGAACGGGTCTTTATATGCGGGCATTAACCGAGGGCGTGGTGGAAATAGACAACGACGATATGGCTATTCGCGAAAACCTGGAAAAGGAAATGGAAAAAATAGGGCCTGAGAAAATGCATGAAAAACTGAGTAATATCGACCCGCTCGAGGCGTCCAGGGTGCACCCGCAAAATAAGAAAAGAGTAATTCGCGCTTTGGAGATTTTCTATCTCACTGGAAAGACCAAGACGGAACTGTTGGTCACCGGAGCTTACCAGAGAAGTCATTATAATTTTCAGTATTTCTGTTTGACCCCGGATAGAAATGTTCTTTATGATATCATTAATGAACGTGTCGATAAAATGCTGGCCGAAGGTTTGGTTGAGGAAGTCATAGGGCTGTTCAACAAGGGCTTAAAAGAAAAAGTAAGAAAAGCCAATGTTATCGGGTATAATGAAATAATAGATTATCTTGAGGGTAAACTAAACCTTGAAGAAGCCGTTTTATTAATAAAACAAAATACCCGGCGCTATGCTAAAAGGCAGATGACCTGGTTTCGCAGGCAGGCGGGTTGTAAGTATTTTTCCGACCGGTAAGATATGAAGAAAGCTCTGAAAGACCTGTTAAAAAATAATAATACTTAAACTTTTTAAAAAACTTGACACTGAATTTGGCTATTTGTTATATAACAAGGGGTTAGGTCTTTTATGGGTCAAGCTGGAAAAGGCTTATTCCGATATATAGATTGATATAATTCAAGGAACCTTTGCAACAGGATTTCAAGGATGTTTTTTTTACGTATTTTCAATTCTTTCAATAGCTTGATTGCAATCTTGTGTCTTATTTTATGCGTAGCCTTTTTAACGGGTTGCGCCGGCAACAAATCGATGTCATCGCCTAAGAGTTACAGCGGCAATCCAGTTCGCGAAGCTGACAGCACTTCCAGTGATACCTTGATAGTGTCAGATAAAATTGTCAGCGACAGCCTTAAAGAGAGCTTCCAATATGACCCGTTAAGAGCGGCCGAGGAAGCCGCAACCAAAAAATCCAATGATACGTTTGAAGAACGGGAATTCAATAGAATAAAAACCGGTAACGAATCCCCTGAACAATACTATGTTCATGTCGATAACGAGGATTCGGCGGCGGCGGTGGACGATGATATTTGGCGTCTGTTTGACCTGGCCGAGGAATATTATACCATGGGAGTCATTGCCAACCGGGAAGCCAGCTGGGAAGAAGCTCAGTATTATTTCGAGAAGTGTCTTAAGATTATGGCCAACCTCGATGTCGAGACCGATACCACTCTGACCCCGGAAGCCGTTAAATATTCTGAAATAATGGATAAAGTCATATCGGATTACCGCATCACCCTGCGTTCCCTGGGTGAGCTGGAGACCGATGTCACCCCATCGGTTCTGGTCGAGAGATTCGGCGACCTGGAGAGGAAACTGGGCGCGGATTCCATCAAGGTGTTCGGTGAAGGTACCACAAAGGTCAAATATGACCTGCCGGTGGTGATGAATGACCGGGTTAAGAAATCCATCATTTATTTTCAGACGGTAGCCAATGAAGCCTTTAGCAAGTGGCTGGGACGTTCGACCAAGTTTGCTCCTCTGTTCAAGGAAATCATTAATCAGTACGGCCTGCCGGAGGACCTGATTTATCTCTCGTTGGTGGAATCCGGTTATAATCCCAACGCTTATTCCTGGGCCCGGGCGATGGGCTTGTGGCAGTTTATCGCTTCGACCGGAAGGCTTTATGGTCTTCAGCGTGACTGGTGGATCGATGAACGCAAAGACCCGGTCAAAGCCACACATGCCGCCTGTCGGTTCCTTAAAGATTTATATGAGCAATTCGGTTCCTGGGAATTGGCCATGGCGGCTTATAACGGCGGACCGGGAAGAGTAAAAAGCACTATTCAAAAACAAAATACTATTGACTTCTGGAAAATGAATCTCAAGCGGCAAACCATGGACTACGTACCGCTTATTTACGCGGCGACTATCATCGCCAAAGAACCGGAAAAATATGGTTTTAATGATATCGTTTATGAAGAGCCCTTCCGCTGGGATGAAGTTACTATTGACCGCTGTCTTGACCTGAAAGTGGTGGCTCGAGAAATTGGCTGTACTTTCGAAGAACTTAAAGAACTCAACCCGGAACTTCTTCGCAATTATACCCCGCCTAATGTAAAAAATTATAAACTGCGCGTCCCGGTTGGTAAGAAGCAGAAATTCCTGGCCGCCTATGAGTCGATGCCTTCACCCAAAGAGACCAGCTGGGTAAGGCACAAAATACAAAAGGGAGAGACTGTCAGTACGATTGCCTCGCGCTATGGTGTTTCTCAGTATGCCATCATGGCGGCCAATAATCTTAACCAGCGTTCAAAAATTTATGCCGGTAAGGAGTTGATTGTCCCTGTTCCACTCGACCGGGAATATGAAAAAAGCTCCGCCGGTCATCGTGAATATGTTGCCAACAAGTCGGTTTATGTGGTTCAGGCCGGGGATACCATGTGGGATATTGCCCGGGCGTTCGGAACCACCGTTAATGACCTCCGGCGTATAAACTATATCGAGCGTGGTTCCCGGATTTATGTCGGTCAGCAGCTTAAAATACCTGCCAGCGCCTCGAAACTTAAAGAAAAAAACCAGAAAGCCCCCATGACCTATGCTTCGAAAAGCGATGACCAGGAAGAGAGGCCCAAAGCCGCCTCCGAATCGGAATCCAAAAATTCCGTCAATAAATACACTGTACGCCAGGGTGACAACTTATGGGACCTGGCGCGGCGGTTCGGGACCACGACCAGTCATATTCGGAAACTCAATCAAATGGGACCTTCCAGTCGGATTTATCCCGGACAGGTACTGACCCTTCCGGGTGAAAACAAATCTAATTATGTTATTTATAAAGTTCGCCAGGGCGATACCATGAGCCGCATCGCCCAGCAATACCGTACAACCATATCCCGGATTCTGGCTACCAACGGCAAGACGGATCCGGATAATCTGACGGTGGGTGAACAATTAAAAATTTATACGGACTGAGAGATGCATATTTATGGCCAGAAAACGTGATGTGATAATTGGTATAATTATCGCTTTGAGTTTTATCTTTGCCTTTGGATTTTTCCTTATCTTTTTTATGATTGCTTTAACCGGCGGGGGAGACCTGAAATTTAGCGGTATGGGGGGTAATGTCGGCGTGGTTGAAATGTTCGGTATAATCGATGAGAACAGCGGTCGGGAATTCATCCGGCAACTTGATGATTGGGCGGATAATTCATCCATTAAAGCCGTTGTGGTGCATGTCAATTCCCCCGGGGGCGGGGTTGCTATTTCGCAGGAAGTCTATGATGCCATACTGAGATTGAGAAACGAGAAACCCGTGGTAGCTTCCATGGCCTCGGTGGCGGCTTCGGGAGGATATATGATATCCTGTGCCGCCGACAGAATAGTGGCTAATCCCGGTACCATCACCGGTTCCATAGGGGTGCTTATGCAATATTATACTTATTACAATCTTTTTGATAAAGTCGGTCTGGGAATCGAGACTATTAAATCCGGGGAATTAAAAGATGTCGGTTCGCCGACCCGGCCGATGACCGACCAGGAGGAACTGATGTTGCGGTCGGTGGTGATGGACTCCTATGAACAGTTTGTGGATTTAGTGGCCACCGGTCGTCAGATGGAAAAGGAAAATGTCTATCCGCTGGCGGACGGTTCCATTTTCACCGGCCTGCAGGCTTTTAACCTGGGTTTGGTGGATTCTCTTGGAGGTCTGAAAGAGGCGGTGGATCTGGCTGCCAGTCTGGCTGAAATTAAGGGAGAACCCCGGGTAGTAAGACCCTATCGACGCGAAAAACTGTCATTTTTTGACCTTTTGGGAAATATACTGGAAAATCTGAATAAAAAGGTCGAAAACAGCACTGTTGGTCCCCAGTTACTCTTTTTATATCAGTAAATTATGAGAAACAGTAAAAAAAGTTTAAAAAAAATCTGGACAAAATCACAATTTTCCTTTTTTTTCAACATTGATTTTATTATCTTTAGTCGCCCCAAGAGCTTATAGTAATCGGCGATTTTTGGGAAAGAGTCTTATTTAATATGATGAGAAAAAAAATAATAAATGTTAACTTCATAAACATTGAGGGAGGATGCTGTGACTAAAGCTGATTTAGTCGAGAAAGTCGCTGAAAAAACAGGCCTTACGAGAACAGATGTCGCTGTTGTCGTTGATTCGTTCCTCGATACGGTAAAGAAGTCGGTAGAGAACGGTCATAACATTGAGATTCGTGGTTTTGGTACGTTTAAGATTAAGTTACGCAAAGCCCGTAAAGCTCGCAACCCTCGTACCGGCGATGTTGTCCCGGTACCGGATCGAAAAGTACCCGTTTTTAAACCCTCAAACGAGTAGATCGGAAGAGCACACGTCTGAACTCCAGTCACCGCTCATTATCT
>CAZUAS010000026.1:0-31923 GCA_964618515.1 uncultured Ignavibacteriales bacterium
TAAATCCGGGCGGATAATATTAAACTTGACTTGAATACCTCAGGTTCTATTTTAAGAAAACTTTAGATATTTAGGTTATCATTATTTACCATGGAGGTTATAATGAAGAGATGGTTGTTACTTTGTTTCGTTTTACTCTTCGTTCTGAGCCTGTTGACGGGCTGCGGACAGAAAAAAGAAACCCCCCAGGATACTGCCCCGGCAGGTCAACCGGAGGAAATGATGGACAGCACCCGCATGGATTCGGCTGCGGTCGATAATATTATTCCTGACAGTCTTAAATCCGGGGGAGAAATCCCCTCCGGTGAAGCGGAATAAGCCAATAAATAATTGGTCATAAAAAAAACCTCCCCATCCAGGGAGGTTTTTTGGGATATACTATATTAGCTTTCAATCATTTCGACATTGGCGCGGGGAACTATCGCCCGCTTGCCGTTTTCAAATTCCACTTCCAGAATACGAGCTTTAGACTCCGATTCCAGAACTTGAAGCTGAGAGGGTAAAGCGCTGACTTTGCCCAGTCTGCCAAAATAGGGGTGACGGATGACACGAACCGGTGAGCCGATTTCCAGACCCTGTATTTGGGATTCAACCGCATTCTCGGATATGGCTGATGAATCAGCCGAAGGAATAACCACCTCAGGTCGAATAACACCGGCCCGGATCTGGGTGGCTCCATTCATGCAAGCCATCTCGCCTTCGTGCTTTTTTAAAAGCTCAAAGGTTTTATAAGCCATGTTTATCTGACCGAAGCCCTCGGTAACCACCAGGGTGGTACCGATATTTTCCGCGCCGGTAATAGCGACTCCAATATCATAACCGAGGAAATCACGAAGGTCTTTATCGTCGAAACCTCCGACGACAATACCTTTGACACCCACCGCGATGGCTTTCTTGAGGGCCGCTGCTGTCACCAGGGAACCACCTACTATTATCCGGCTCTTCAGTTCCGGGGTGATGAAACTTTCGTCTAGTATCGTAGTGTTATCTTTAGTTACTACTTTTAAATTACCGTAGGTCTCGCCGCCGATGCCGAAAATACCCTGAACGAACGAAGCCAGGCAGGTAACCACTACACCCTCATTGGGAAAAACTTCGGTGACCTTGCCGTCAAGATAAGCCTTGACTTCAACCGGGGAAGGTTCCCCGCGCTGCAGGACCTGCCCGGTAATGTTAGAGATGGATTCAATTTTGCCGGTCAGGGTAGCGTGACAATAGTTTTTGAAGATAAAAAGCGTTTTTGACAAGGCGATCGGTTCACCCTCTTTAATGGGGTCACCCACTTTTTTGAGCATGACCATGTCGATATCCTCGGGGGGGATGCCCAGTTTATTAGCGACATTCAAAGGCAGAACGTTTCCGGGGAGCAGAGTCCGGGCCACAACATCGTCAGGCTTAACTATATCTCCTACCTTCACCAGGACGTCGCCTTTCAAAGGCAGGATACGGTTTTTCTTTATCAGCATTCGCTCGGTTACTTTAAGACCGGGGGTATATGCATGACCCATTGGTTTCCCTTTCTAAGTTATCATTAATCCGGAGCTAACCGGATAATTTTACTGTTTTCTTCGACGCCTTATGTATACCACCAGAATAATAATCACTATCAGGGTAGCGGTCAGGGTGATAATCAGGCCCGGATTGCTACCGATTCCTTTATTTCCGGTATTGCTTATCTTTAATTGTTCTTTGGGCATAGCCTGGCCGATATTCTCGGTTGAAAATGAGGAAACGATATCATTGAATACCGTCTTACTCGCTTCATATACCGAGTCGGGAGAATAAAAATAGAAATTAGCGATGCCTTTATCGTAAAGTTTCATAACCCAGATATTTTTCTTGAGAATCTGGTTGTCATCCGTCATTTCACTGAGAAGAGTGATCGTTGAGTTAGCCCGGTCGTAATACAGGATGTTGGGCTTAAGGTCGGACAGAAGGTTGCCGGAGGGGAAGTGTTTCCGCCCCTCGGCGAAAACGCTGTCCAGGTCGGCAAGAATGGAATCGACCTGACGATTGTCCAGTTTTCCCACCTTCTCAAGGGTCAGGATCAGATAATTACCGGTATGAAAAGGGATAGATTTTCTCTCAGCGAAGACGGCTTCATATTGGTAACTTTCACGATTAGCCTGAATACTGGACAGGTAATAGTCAACGGTGTTGTAGTCGACCTGGTACCAGTCGTCGGGGTAAGTGATATAGAATTCACCGTTTAAGCTGACATAGTTTACACTTGCCACCAGGCCCACCGCCGCCAGGAATATCATTGACAGGGTTAAAATTAAAGGACGTTTTTTTTTCATCTTCAACAATATGTTTATCTGGTCTTAGACCAGTCTCCTTCAGGGTAAATATTCAGTTCTTTAATCCATTGCATCAGATAAGAAACACGGTCGGTTTCGCTAAGGCTGGACAGTTCGAAGGGGCGCCCGCGACCGTCGAGGATAATACCCACCACCCCGCCGTGAACTTGTGTCGTGACTTTGGAACCTTTGCCGCCGCCGACGTCGAATCCCCGTTCCGGTTCAAAAGTGGCTCGGGCAGTTAGCGGCAACCCGTTTTCCGCCAGGCCGAGTTTAAAGAGTTTCATCTCCAGGGTGTTAAGAGTGCCGGAAACGGTGCCCTCCGGGAGCTCAATTGTATATTTCATAATCGGTCCGGGTTTTTTGAAAGTCCCCGCCGGTGCAATACAGGTGCCCAGGTGAATCAGGCAGTCTTTTTCAAAAACCTCGGTGGCGGCTTTGGGCTGGACCTCGGTCAGTACACCCAGCTGGGGCATCATGAAGATGGAGTCAACCGACAGGCGGGTAACACCTTCGGGCTGGAAAGCATCAATCAGCATCAGGGCTGACTGTTGCCGGCGCGGGGCGTGTGAAAGAACCCCTCCCGAACCGATGAGCATATTCAGCGACATCATATTGACAATTGTTTCTCCGGAGGCCGATTGCTCGAAGGCGTCGGCGATTGTCCGCTGTTGCTGTACGCCCTTGAGGACGGTGGCGAAATTTTTATGCTGAATAAAGGCCAGCCGCAGTGCTTCCTTGGCCACTGCCTGTTCGAAAATCAATTCTTCCAGCGACTGGGGAATGGTCGTGGGGCGTATCATCTTATTCTTGACCCGGTTTCTCAGGTCGCGTTCATTCATGGGAAAAGGCACCCAGCGCATAACCATCGGGACTGTCGCCTCGGCGAACACGTTGGATATAGAATACGACATCCCCAGATTGGCCGATACCGTGCGGTTGAATATGGGTGTTGTCCCATCGGGGCGGAAAACCGAAAAAATATCCGTAGTGGCGCCGCCGATATCCACCCCGACCGCTTCGATATTGTACTGGTCGGCGATGGTCTGGATGATAAGACCCACGGCGCCGGGGGTCGGCATGATGGGAGCATCCGTCCAGGACATGAGTTTGCGGTAACCCGGAGCCTGTGCCATCACGTGCTCCATGAACAACTCGTGGATTTCTTCTCGGGCCGGACCGAGATTTTCCCGTTCCAGTACAGGACGGAGATTAGGTACGGTTTTCAGATCGACCTTGTCAGCCAGAGTGTTTTTAACGGCTTCCGTGGCGTCTTTATTGCCGGCGTAGATAATGGGTAATTTATAACCGGATCCGAGCCGGGGTTTGGGGTCGGCGGCTGATACCAGTTCGGCGATTTCCACGACGTGCGTGGTCGTGCCGCCGTCGATACCTCCGGACAATAATATCATATCGGGCCGGAGATGCCGGATGCGTTCAATCTGCTGATGGGGAAGACGTTTGTCGTTGGATGCGATAACATCCATAACAATGGCGCCCGCCCCCAGGGCGGCGCGTTCCGCCGATTCGGCCGTCATGGAACGAACCACGCCGGCGACCATCATTTGTAAACCGCCCCCGGCTGAAGAAGTGGATATATAAATATCAGTGCCGATATTCCCCTGGGAGGGGGTAATAAATTTTCCCTTGTCATCAAGTATCTTCCGCCCGGTGAGTTCCTCCAGTTCACCGACCGCATTTAAAACGCCCATGGTGACGTCTTCAAAGGGAGCCTCCACCGTAGTCGGGGCTTCACCTCGCGAAATCAAGCGGTACTCACCATTGATATATTCTATCAGGATGGCTTTGGTGGTTGTCGAGCCACAGTCGGTTGCCACTATAATCTTGATGTCTTCCGGATTTTCAAACTTTGCCATTTATAACCTGCTCTAAACTAAATCTTTTTCCTTTATGCTCTTGCCACACAATAAATTGTTATGACAAATTCCTACTAATCGCCACATTAGCTAGTTAGTATAATATAACATCCCGGATTTGTAAAGAGGGTTTTTAACGGAATAATTTTAATTGAAGATAGAGCCCTGATAGTTTTCTCACGCCGGTTTTCTCTTTATTGTCAAATGCTTATCCATAGCTTCTTAAACATTGTCGCATCTGGTTCGTCTTTTAATAGTAATATATACCGATGATGTTGCCCTGAGAATCAGGGATAAAGACAACAAGCCTTTTTTCGCTTGACTTCGAGATGTTTGAGGTATAACTTGCAAAAATAGTTTGAATGAGGAAAAGGATTTATAGAATTTGCCGAAAATTGCCGTCAACCCCGATCTAAAAGCCGGTTCGGCTTTTTTTATTTATTTATTTTTCCTTCTTTTCCTCCCTCAAGTTATAGGCGCTCAGCAAAATATCATCCCGGAAGATACTTTTTCCCGGGATCACCAATCCGGTGAAGTTCCGGCCGAGGTTTTCCCTTTACCGGCTATTAATATTGTAGTCGGCGATAATCCCAATGATGCCGGTGAGACTATTAATATTAACTGGGATCGCTCGCCCGATGATTTTACCGGTGGTAAGGTAAAAGAATACCGGATTTTACGAGCCGAAGTAATCGACGGTCGGCCGGGGGAATACAAAGAAGTCGGCGATATACCCGCAGGGAAAACCGTTTATTCCTATCAGGACGGTAACACCCGCGATGGGGTGAGTTATTATTATGTTGTTAAAGCCGTCAATTTTTTAAAAATCAACAACGAGCTTGCCTGGCTGGCGGAAACTCTTTCGGAACCGGCCGGTCCGGTGAAATCCGCCGCCCAGTGGTTCGATTGGCGCCGCAGTAATGCATTAATAGGGGTACTCCTTTTAAGTTCATTTATTATCATTTTTATCCGCCAGGCCCGTTCCGGCAAAGAACTTTTTATCCGCAAAATAGCCGGTCTCGAAGCGGTGGACGAAGCTGTGGGGCGAGCCACCGAAATGGGAAAAAAGATTTTCTATGTCCCCGGTCTTTCTGATATGGATAATATGCAGACAATCGCCAGTATCACTATTTTGGGACGGGTTGCGGAACTGGCCGCTCAGTATGAAACCTGGCTGGAGGTCCCGGTGTGTCGTTCGATGGTTATGGTGACGGCCAGGGAAGTGGTCAAGGAAGCATATTCGAAAGTCGGCCGCCCCGACGCCTTCCAGGAAGACCAGGTACACTATTTAACCGATGACCAGTTTGGTTATGCGGCGGGTATCGATGGTATGGTTGTCCGGGAAAGACCCGCCACCATTTTTTTCATGGGTACTTTCTATGCCGAATCGTTGATACTGGCCGAGACCGGCAATTCCATCGGGGCAATTCAGATTGCCGGGACGGCCATGCCCTCGCAGCTTCCTTTTTTTGTGGCCGCCTGTGATTATACTTTGATTGGCGAGGAACTCTTTACCGCCTCGGCTTACCTGTCCAAAGAACCTAAATTGCTGGGCTCGATAAAAGGCCAGGATATGGGTAAGGCGGTCATGCTGGTGGCGATTATAACCGGCATTATCATGGAAACCTTCGGAATCTGGGATTTTTCAAGTTTATTTTCGGTGATTGAGTAGGTTATGCGCAGAGAAATTCCGCTTTTGATTACTGGTATTGTCGGTGTCGGTTTTGTTATTCAGTATTTTATACCCCATGCTCCCTTCAGTTACATGAGCGATTGGTTCAGTGACTGGTTTTCAATCATCGGCGCCTGCGCCATTGTTCTCGGGGCTTTGAACCTGATGAAGATTTCCATACAGAAAGTTATTAGCAGAAAAAAAGATTGGGGCTATGCTGTGGTCATAATAGCCTCTTTTTTGCTGATAGTTATAATCGGTTTGGTCGAAGGGGAGGACTTCCGGGTTCCGGGAACCAATTTCGACTGGCTGTACCGTTATATGTATATACCGCTTTCGGCGACCATGTTTGCCATCCTGGCTTTTTTTGTCGCATCGGCTTCTTATCGGGCTTTTCGAGCACGTAATTTTGAAGCCACCCTGTTATTAATCGCCGCCTTCTTTGTTATGATGGGTCGGGTACCTGTGGGTGATATCATAACCGGTTTCATGCCCGAGGGTTGGCGGCTCTCCAACCTGGCTTCGTGGGTGATGAACTATCCGCAGGCCGCCGGACAGAGAGCTATCATGATTGGCATCGGACTGGGCATTGTCTCAACCAGCCTGCGGGTCATCCTGGGTATTGAACGGTCACACATCGGCGGGGGAGAATAAGGACAGCCCATGAGTACCCGTACGAAAGAAATCCTGGTAATAGTCATGATAGTTGTTTTCAGCCTGGTATTTTATTTCCGTAAAATAGCCGGTGGTAAGGAAATTATTTTTTCGCATCTGGTGGCCTGGGTTTTGATAGCCCTGCTGGTACTTTCCCTGGGGTTGATTCTTATCTTAACGATTAAAGGGTCTCTTATCGGCCGGCGGGTGGTCTTTATCTATGTCGGCATAGTCCTGGCGTTACCGCTGTTCATGCCGTTTACGCAGAAAATAACCATCTCACCGGAAGTCCGGTCGCTTTACGAAGCCGTGGAAAAGTTACCACCCGGTTCCAAGGTGCTGGTGTCCTTCGATTATGACCCGCCTTCCGCCCCGGAACTTCAACCCATGGGCGAATCATTTATTCGCCTCTGTTTTCAGAGAGACCTCAAGGTGATAATAATGGGTTTATGGCCTCAGGGACCGCAACAGGCGAATATAGCGATAGATAAAATTCTGGAAGATCCTGAAATGAAAGCGCGCAATCTTCGCTACGGCGAGGATTATGTCAATCTCGGTTACCAAGCCGGTAATGAATTCGTGATCCAGCGTATGGGGTCGTCCTTTAAATCAATGTTCCCGTCCGATTACCGGGGGATACCTTACGATTCCATGCCCCTGGTTAGAAATGTAAGGAATTTCTCTAATATTGATTTCAGCTTTAACCTGTCCGCCGGTTTTCCCGGTTCCGTGGAATGGGTCCAGATTGCCGTGGACCGTTACGGCGTGGAGCTGGGACTGGGGAATACGGCCGTTCAGGCTCCGCAGATGTACACTTACCTGAATTCAGGTCAGCTGGTCGGTATTTTGGGGGGAATGAACGGGGGAGCCGAGTTCGAACTGCTATGCGATTATAAAGGCAAAGCGACCAAGTTCATGCTTTCACAGTCCTTTTCCCATATGGTTATTATTGCCTTTATTATAATTGGTAATGTGGCTTATTTTTTAGGCGGCCGTAAATCGGCTTTGAAAGATGGATAAGGAGACGGAATATGGAACATTTCGCCCTCTGGTTAGCCGCTTTTTTGACGCTGGGAATAATTTCTTTCCTTTATAAGGATAACGCCTGGTATAAATTAACGGAATCTATTTTTATCGGTCTTTCCGCCGGTTATTGGGTGGTTAGTTTATTCTGGGATAATTTTTATGGGAAGTTCTGGGTTAACAAGGGTGAAAGCCCGTATCTTTATGTCGGTGCGGCTCTCGGTCTGCTGATGCTGCTGCGGCTGGTTCCCAGGATCGGCTGGATTTCCCGCTGGCCGTTGTCGTTTATTGTCGGAGCCACCAGCGGTCTGTGGCTGATAAATTATTTCTCCTCTAATATCATGAAACAAATCGAAGCCACTATCTTGCCGCTTTTTTCCACCCAATTCGGGAGCGGCTTTAACGCCGGGGCGGCTGACATCATCGGTAACCTGATTATTGTCACGGGAACCTTTTCCGGACTCGTGTATTTCTTCTTTTCCAAAGAACATAAAGGAGCCTTCGGACGTACTGCTAAACTTGGTATCTGGATTATCATGATTACCTTCGGAGCTTCCTTTGGTTACACGGTAATGAGTCGTATGTCGCTGTTCATCGGCCGCATCGATTTTCTGTTAAGCGATTGGCTGGGGATGATACTGTAGTGACTGTTTATATGAATACATTCGGACTTTGCAGGTTTTTACCTGCCCTGACATCTTTTTCTATTATCTTTTCTATCGTTCTTTCTTCTGTATTAAAAGCACAGGTACCGGGCGATTCCCTTTCCACGACCTCTTCGGATGTCACTGCCGTTTCGATTGCCCCGCCGACCTCGCTGGTGGTCTTTGATTATAAATATGACGACGGCGAGGCGCTGGAACTTACCTGGGTACCGTCGGTCGACGACCTGCCGGTGGTGGGGAAAGTTACCGGTTATGAACTTTATCGCAGCGATAACGGCGGGGAGTTTCACAAAATTGCCGAACTTATTCCCGGTTCCAATAACTTCCGCGATGAAGATCTGTCAACGGGGGTTAACTATGTATATTATATCGTTGCCGTGTCGGCTGATGCCCGTGCCGCTTCGGTCAAAACCGAGATAATACAAACGCATCGGGAGTGGCTGAATTTCAACTTGAAATACCTGTTTTTAATTGCCCTGATAATAAGTGCCTCGGTTATATATTTTATCGAAACCGCCCGGAGAGGGAAAAAGCTGTTTGTACGTAAAATAGCCGGCCTTGAAGCGGTCGACGAAGCTATTGGCCGGGCTACCGAGATGGGGCGGTCAATTCTGTTTATCCCCGGTATCAACGATATGGATGAAGTTCAGACCCTGGCGGCTATCACGATTCTCGGGCGCGTCTCGAGAGTGGTGGCTGATTATGATACGAAAATTCACATGCCGGTGTCCCGTTCCTTGGTGATGACCGCCGCACGGGAAACCATCAAAGCCTCTTACATGGCCGCCGGTCGTCCCGATGCCTACAGTGACGATATGGTGCATTATGTCACCGACGAACAGTTCGGTTACGTGGCGGCGGTTGACGGGATTATGGTGCGTGAAAAACCAGCCACTATCTTTTTACTCGGCAGTTTCTTTGCCGAGTCGCTGATTCTGGCCGAAACCGGTAATTCCGTAGGGGCCATCCAGATTGCCGGCACCGCCCGGCCGGCACAGTTGCCGTTTTTCATCGCCGCCTGCGATTTTACTCTCATCGGCGAGGAGCTTTTCGCCGCCTCAGCGTATCTTTCGGGCGAACCCAAACAGCTTGGATCGCTTAAAGGACAGGATGTCGGGAAAGCTCTGGCCATGCTGGTGATACTTATCGCGGTTATTCTGGCTACAATTAACCAAATCTGGCAGGTGGAGACGGTGCGCTATATACTGGATTTCTTAATCCAGGTTTTTACCATAAAGACATGATGGAATTATGAAACGAAATGTCCCTTTAGCCATTACTTTTATAGTCGGTGCGGTTTTAATTTTCTCGGTGTTTATACCGCCCATGGAAAACTGGGGAGAGGACTTCACCCTCTTTTTTGATATTATTGCCGTCTTTGCGTTTTTCCTGGGGGGAGGTAATCTGCTCAGGGTGCATCTGACCAAACTCAGCCGGCGTAACAAGGACTGGCCCTATTCCATTGTGACCATAATAGGTTTTTTGTTGATGCTGGCCGCCGGCTTGTTCCGTATCGGGAATCCCGGGGATATTAACGCCTCCCTGACCGAACAGGGTTCGTTGTTCCAGACTATATATGACAGTGTTTTTGTTCCACTGGGTTCGACCATGTACTCCTTGCTGGCGTTTTTCGTAGCCTCGGCCTCTTACCGGGCGTTTCGGGCGAAAAATCGTGAAGCCACGATTCTCCTGGTGGCTGCTTTCATTATCCTCCTCGGCCGTACACCGCTGGGGACAATTGTGACCGGCTGGATTCCGGAATCTTTCTCTATTTTACAAATCCCCAACCTGGCCATCTGGATTATGAATTCCCCCAATCTAGCCGGTCAGAGAGCGATTATGATCGGTATCGGTTTGGGGGTGGTATCGATGTCACTGCGATTGATTCTGGGTATCGAACGGACTTACCTGGGAGGCGATGATAAATGACCTTCCATTTGATGCCTCCCCTGGCTTTGACACTGGTCGATATCGGCCGGATTCTATCCCTGGCGGTCATCGCCGGTGGTTTGTTGTGGCTTTTCCTGAGGGCTATAAAGCGCAAGGAAGTTGAACGGCGGGTTATTTTCCTGTTTATTTTTGTCGCCGTTGCCGCACCGATTTTATTTCCGACCGTATTTCAAGAAAAAGCCACCCCTATCGTAAAAGATGTTTTTGATAAAATCGAATCCCTGCCGCCCGGCTCGGTAGTTCTTCTCTCTTATGATTTTGACCCGGCGATGGCGCCGGAGGTGCAGCCCATGGCGGATGCCATAAGCCGACATTGCCTTGTCCGGGGACTTAAAATTATATATATGTGTCTTTTTGCTACCGGCCAGGGTCAGTTCACAAGTACCCTGGAAAACGTCATCAAACCGGAATTCCCGGATAAAGTCAACCTGGTCGATTATGTCAATATCGGTTACAAGGCGGGCAACGAAGGCGTGCTTAATGTCATCATCACCGATTTTAAAAAAATGTTCCCCACCGATGTCGATGGCGTGCCTTATGACAGCATTGCGGTGTTCAAGGGGATTCGGTCCTGTAAGGACCTCGATTTAATCATTTCCATCGGCGGCGGCAAACCGGGTATCAAAGAATGGATTCTTTTTGTCGGCGACCCCGGCAACGTGCCCATTGCTTCCGGAGTAGCGGCGGTGGTGGCGCCCCTGATGTATCCGTATTACCCCGCCCAAATGCTGGGTATGCTGGGGGGTATTAAGGGAGCCGCTGAGTACGAATCGGAACTGGTTCATCACTACCCGCAATTTAAAAACTCACCGACGCCGGCTCTTTTGATGATGGGTCCCCAGACGTTGGCTCATCTCGTCATTATGGCGTTCATCGTCATCGGTAATATTCTCTACCTGCTGGAACGGAAGAAGGGGCGAAAGCGATGAAAAAAACTACGCTAATTATAATGGCGGGCGTCATGGTCCTCTTTTTACTCAGCTGGATTATAAAGGCTCTGGCTCTGGAAGGTATGCAGGAGGATTATATTAAGAAAGCTTTTTTGGTTACCTTCTCGGCTTTTCTGACTCTTTCGATTCTGTCCTTCCTGTATAGAGACAATCCGTTTTATAAATTTGCCGAGCATCTTTTTGTCGGAGTTTCGGCGGCTTTCTGGATGTCGATGGGTTTCTGGTCGACCATTGTAGGTAACCTGATACCTCGTCTTTCTCAAAACCTCTCGGAATTTTTCAAAGTACATTATATCCCCGGTGATTTTAACTTCCGCTTTTATATTCCTGTCATTCTTGGTTTGTTGCTGTTGATGCGTTTATCCCGTAATTATGGCTGGATTTCCCGTTGGTCGCTGGCTTTTATTGTCGGGACCACGGCCGGCTTGAATTTTATTCGTTACCTTCGTTCTGATTTTATCAACCAGATTTCGGCTACTTTCGTCCCCTTACTGGTGGACTGGCAGGGGACGGGTCACTTCTTTTCTAACCTGGATTTATCCGCCTCGGGTCAACTTGTCATGATGCTGGCTAACTGGACTATTTTTCTGGGAGTAATGAGCGGCATTATTTATTTCTTTTTCTCGAAAGAGCATACCGGAATGTTCGGTCGGGCTTCCCGTTTCGGCATCTGGGTTTTGATGATAACTTTCGGGGCTTCGTTCGGTTATACGGTGATGGGGCGTATTTCCCTTCTGGTCGGCCGCATCACTTTTCTTTTTAGAGATTGGTTGGGATTTAATATTTAGATATAGAAACATTAGCAGTTATTTATGGAGGAAATATGAGATATATTCTGATAATATTTTCTCTTATTTTAATTACTTTCTCGGCCGTCGTCGGCCAGGACGACCCGGTAGTGACCGACAGCTTGGCACCGGTTCCGGCTCCTCCGGCTCCGGTGACAGAGATTACCGTTTCCGATAAGGATAACGACCATGGTCATGCTCTGGTTGTTCAATGGAAACGCTCCCTTGATGACGGCGCCGGCAGTAATACTGTCATGCTGTACGAGATTTTCCGTTCGGAATTTCCCGACAGCGCCTTCAAGATGGTCGGTTCGGTTCCTTTGGGAAACGAACGTTTTGAGGATATCGGCACCATCGAGAAGGAATCCCGTGATTATATTCCGGATAATACCAACCTGTATTACCGAGTGGACGCTGTGACGATTGACCCGGTGGTGCGTGCTTCTTCGGAGGTTTACGGTCCGGTTCAGAGTTACAGTAACTGGTTTCATAAGGGCCGAGTGCCGGTTTTAACCGCAGTCTTAATTTTTGGTGCTCTGATGGTATATTTTGTCAGTGTCGCCCGGAAAGGAACCGAACTTTATGTTCGGCCTCTGGCCGGTATTGCCGCGGTTGATGATGCTATCGGCCGGGCGACTGAGATGGGTCGGCCTATTTTGTACGTGCTGGGTCTGGGCACGGCGGATATGATATCGACAATCGCCTCCTTCACTATCTTGAGCCGGGTGGCCAAGCAGGTGGCCGAATATCAGACGGAATTGATTGTTCCCTGCTATGACCCGATTGTCATGACGGTTGCCCAGGAAGTGGTCAAGTCGTCTTATCTCGATGCCGGGCATCCGGACAATTATAAAGAAGACAGCGTCTTCTATATTACCACCAACCAGTTCGCCTACGTGGCGGCCGTGAATGGGATCATGCTGCGTGATTTGCCGGCCACCAATGTTTATATGGGCAAGTTCTACGCGGAATCACTGATTCTGGCGGAAACCGGGGCGGTGGCGGGGTCGATCCAGATTGCCGGTACGGACGAGGTCGGCCAGTTGCCCTTCTTCATCGTCGCCTGCGATTACACCCTCATCGGTGAAGAATTATACGCGGCTTCGGCCTACCTGGGGCGCGAACCGATTATGCTGGGTTCTTTGAAAGCCCAGGATTATGCTAAAGCGGCGGTTATCGTCCTGATGATTCTCGGGCTTCTGGCGATTAATGTCCACCTGAATGCCTTTGTCGAAATCTTCAAGGTCGTGGATTAGGAGGTGCTGGATATATGAAAAGACAAATTCCCGTTTTGCTCGTATTCGTCTTCGGCGTTTTCATGGTCTTTCAGTATTTCTCACCTCATGAATACTCCGAGTGGATTTACAAATTTCTGATGGACTGGATTTACATTATCGGTATTTTTGCCATGGCTCTGGGGATCTGGTCCTTGATTCATGTTTCTTATGATAAAATAAAAAATAAAAGACATGACTGGGGTTACTCGGTAGTGACCCTGGCGGCTTTGTTTGCGATGATGTTTTTCGGCATTACCGGTTTTGACGAGAATGGCGAGTGGGGCTTTTATTTCATGACTCAGGAGGGTCTTACCAACCCCATGTTCAGAAATTTCTTTAACCATATCCTGGTGCCGATTGAAACGACAATGTTCTCGCTTTTGGCGTTCTTTATATCTTCAGCTGCTTACCGGGCTTTCCGGGCGCGCAATGTCCTGGCGACAATGCTTCTGGTTTCGGCGCTGGTGGTGATGTTACGTTTTAACCCGTATTTCGGTGAAGCCTTGGGTTTATACATGAACAAAACAGCCGCCTGGCTTTTGAATGTCCCCAATATGGCCGCCAAAAGAGCCATCCTCATCGGTATCGGCCTTGGCATGGTGGGTACGGCTCTCAAAGTCGTCTTGGGCATCGAACGCGGTTATATGGGTAAAGGATAAGGAGGCTGGAAATGAATCAAAATACCAATATCTTCAATAAAATGATGTCAATGGACCGGCGCTGGGTTTTTCTCCTTCTGATAATTGTCTGTGTTGCCGCTTACTTTGCCCCTTTTTCCATCCCTATCCTGATTGAACCGGAAGTCGAGCGGGTGTATAATTTTGTTGATACTCTCGCTCCCGGCTCCATTGTTTTTCTGGCTATTGATTATGACCCCGCCAGTCTGGCGGAACTGCACCCAATGACCTACGTTCTCCTGGAACAATGTTTCCGCAGAAACATAAGAGTCATCTGTACCGCTTTGCATCCCAACGGTCCGAGTATGGCGGAAAATGCTTTTCTCGAGGTAGTTGATTCCTGCAAAGTGGATAAAACCTACCATGGTAAACTGTTCAAAGGCCGGGAAGTAATCAACGGCGTTGATTATTGCTTTCTGGGTTACAAGCCTTACCCGGCACTGGTGATTCTGGGAATGGGCACCAATTTCCGCCTGCCGTTCCCAGCGGACTATTACGGCCAACCGATTGACTCGATTCCCATGATGAAAGGCATTCAAAATTACGACCAGGTTGCCTGCGTGGTCAATATCTCCGGCACCAGTGGTACCGAATATTGGATTTCATACGGCCAGGGGCGGTTTGGGTTCCCGTTGGCTCTGGGTGTTACCGGGGTTATGGGTGCGGAATACTATCCTTATCTTAACTCCGGACAGATTTTCGGTTATATGGCCGGTATGCTCGGCGCCGCCCAGTATGAAAAACTAGCGGATAATGACGGCAAAGCGGTGGTAGCCATGAAAGTCCAATTGTTTGCCCACTTTTTGATTATCTTCTTTATCATCATCGGTAATATTGGCTTCTTTATGGATAAATTCAGCAAGAAACGGGAAGGGAGGTAATCGTTATGGAACTTGGAACTTTTCTCTGGACGACTCTTGGGGCGGTTTTAACCCTGGCGATTTTCTCCTTCCTTTACAAGGACAACCCCTTTTATAAATTCGCCGAACATTTGGTGGTGGGTGTCTCCGCCGGTTACTGGGCGGTTATACTCTGGCACAATGGCCTTGTCCCCAATCTCCTGGAGCGACTCCGGGACGGCGACTGGTACCTGGGCTGGTTGAATTCCTCCAAACCCTGGTATCTGATACCGGCCATTCTGGGACTTCTGATGTGGACCCGCTTTTCCAAAAAATATTCCTGGATTTCGCGCTGGCCGATCAGCATGTATATCGGGATTGCTACCGGGGTGGCTATCCCCCTGGAAATGTCCAACCGGGTCAATAAGCAGCTTTATGCCGCCATGTCCAAAATTCACTGGGATAATTTCTTCGGTCATGGTTTTCTGGACACCGCCGCCGCCTATTCCGAAATAATTATTATCATCGGTACCATCGCCGGTTTAATCTATTTCTTCTTCTCCAAAGCCCACACGGGTGCTTTTGGAACTATCGCTAAAATCGGTATTTATATTCTAATGATCGGTTTTGGAGCTTCTTTCGGGCTGACGGTGATGGCGCGTATCTCCCTGTTTATTCAACGGATTCAGTTTATGCACGAAGACTGGGCGGTGGTTGCCTTTGAAAAAAACAATCCCAATTATGGCTGGTTTCAATTCTTCTTCTGGCTGGTAGGCTTTATTATCGTTGCATATATTGCCAGAGAGCTGTATGTTTATATTAAAAATAGAGACAAACAGGTGGCAAAGCCGAGTTAATGAACTCATAATCTGATTATAAAAATCCCGTTTTTTTATTAAAAAGGCGGGATTTTTTTATTGAACTTCTTGCGAAAAAAGTAGTATATATTTATATAAAATAGGGGATAAGCGAAGTATAGTTTTTGGTGTATGTTAAAAAACGGGTCAATTATTTGATTTAGCTTGATTTTCAAGGAATTAAATCGTTTTGATAATATTATGATTAACAATAAGTTATATATTGATAAATATAGTAAATTTTTAAGTCTTTGGTCTATGGAGGGTTATTAAAAGAAAATTTTAATAAAAGTAAAATTTTACTTGACATACAGGCATTATTTTCCTACCTTTCTACTGTGTGAGGAACGGATTTTTAACCAATAGATAAAAAGGGTAGCAATATTAACCACAGGGAAAGTGAGGTGGCTAATGGCGCGAATGAGGAAGAGCGCCCCATCAGAAGTGGAATTACAGCCTGAAAGCAAGCCCAGGGTAAAAGGGGTTTCAAAAGCCAAGCTGTCAACGGCTGAAGCAAGAAGGGAATACCAGCGACGGTATTATCAAATGCACAAGGAAAAAGCTAAAGAGTACCAACGCCAGTATAATCTGACACACAAGAAAAAAGCTCGTGGCGGGCGGGGAAAATCAAGTTTCACAGCTCCCCGGGAGGTGGTTCGGACGACTTTTAATACGGCCGATTTGATGCATGCCCCGGTTGAAAAAACGGTTAAAATGCTGGAGAAAATTATTCGGGGTGAGCGGATGTTCACCATGTAATTCGCACCTCTTTTTTAAAAATTTGGGCGGTCGGAAATACTTTATTCCCGGTCGCCTTTTATATTGCCTTTAATAATTTTTTTAATAAATTAAAACGATTTTTTATATACGAAAAGAGTCTATAAATATACAAGGAGTTATTATGCCGGTTAAGAAAACAGTTAAGTCACCGAAAACAGCGGTTAAGAAAAACATCCCCAAAAAGAAAACCGGGGCGGATACTAAAACCGCTACAAGGACAAGCGAACCGGAGAAGAAGTATTATTATTACTTCGGTGGCGGTAAAGCTGATGGCGCCGCCCACATGAAGGACCTTCTGGGCGGGAAAGGCGCCAACCTGGCGGAAATGACCAATGCCGGCATCCCGGTTCCTCCAGGTTTCACCATCACCACCGAAGTCTGTACCCTTTTCTATGAAAATAATATGGAAATCCCTAAAGCCATCGATAAGGAGCTTGAAAAATACGTGGCTATGCTGGAAAAGGAAACCGGCACCAAATTTGGCGACCCCGCCAACCCGCTCCTGGTTTCGGTTCGTTCCGGTGCCAAGTTTTCCATGCCCGGGATGATGGACACGGTACTTAACCTGGGCTTGAATGAAGAAACCGTCAAGGGCATTGCCGATAAAACCAAAAACCTCTGGTTTGCTCTGGACAACTATCGCCGGTTTATTGCCATGTTCGGAAATGTCGTGCTGGGACTGGACAAGGATAAGTTCGAAGAAGTTATCACCAAGCTGAAAAAGAACCGGCGGATCAAGCAGGACAGTTCTCTTCAGGTGAATGACCTGAAAGAGATAATCAAGAAATTCAAGGCGATTATCAAGCGTAAGACGGGTGAAAACTTCCCCGATGACCCCTATGTCCAGTTGCGAATGGCTCGGGACGCTGTTTTTCGCAGCTGGAACAATCCCCGGGCTATAACTTATCGCCGTTTGAACAATATCCCCGCTAATCTGGGGACCGCCGTTAATATCCAGGTGATGGTATTCGGGAATATGGGTAATGATTCGGGAACCGGTGTCGGTTTTACCCGTAATCCCGCGACGGGCGAGAAGGAATTTTATGGTGAGTTTTTGACCAACGCACAGGGTGAAGACGTGGTGGCGGGAATTCGCACCCCGCAGCCGATCAAGGACCTTGCCCATGATATGCCTGAAATTTACAAACAGCTGAGGGATATCACCAACCGACTGGAAAGGCATTACCGTGATGTTCAGGATTTCGAGTTCACCATTCAGCAGGGCAAGCTGTACATGTTGCAGACTCGTAACGGGAAACGCACGGTGCAGGCTGCGATTAAAATCGCCGTGGACATGGTCAAGGAAAAACTGATTACCAAGGAAGAAGCCCTTATGCGTATTGAGCCGCATAATATCGACCAGCTTTTACATCCGCGTATCGACCCGAACGCCAAGTATGATGTCATCGCCCGCGGTCTGGCGGCTTCTCCCGGCGCCGCCTCAGGAAAAGTGTATTTTACGGCTGAGGATGTCATTAAATACGGCTCCAAGAAAGATACCATCCTGGTGCGCGAAGAGACCAATCCTGATGATATCGAAGGGATGAACGTGGCGAAGGGCATTCTGACCGCCCGCGGGGGAATGACCTCCCATGCCGCCGTGGTGGCTCGTGGGATGGGCAAGTGTTGTGTCTCCGGAGCCGAAGCTATCAGGGTTAATCCGGCCAAAAAACAATTTCAGGTCGGCCGCCTGATTATCAAGGAAGGCGAGGTAATTACGCTGAACGGTTCTACGGGTGAAATTATCCTCGGCGAAGTACCCACGATTGATCCGGAATTTTCGCCTGAATTTGCCGAGTTGATGACCTGGGCTGATGAAATCCGCCAGCTCAAAGTCAGAGCTAATGCCGATATTCCCCGTGACGCCGAGCAGGCAATTAAATTCGGCGCTCAGGGTATCGGTCTGTGTCGAACGGAACACATGTTCTTTGCCGAAGACCGCATCCCGATTGTTCAGCAGATGATTCTGGCGGAGACCCCCGAGGAACGGCAGGCGGCTCTCGATAAACTGCTGCCTTTCCAGAGAAAAGATTTCAAAGGCTTGTTCGATGTAATGCATGATAAACCGGTGACCATTCGAACGCTGGATCCACCTCTGCACGAGTTCCTGCCGAGGAAGGAAGAAGTTGAAGCCAAAATCAAGGCTCTCGACCCCAAGAGCGAAGATTATGAAGAACGGCTCGAAAAACTGAACCGGACGATTAAACGAATCGATGAACTGTCGGAATTGAACCCGATGCTCGGACACCGCGGTTGTCGGCTGGGTATTATCTATCCGGAGATAACCGAGATGCAGGTCCGGGCTATCATCATGGCGGCCTGTGAAGTTGCTAAAGAAAAGAAAAAAGTCTATCCAGAAATCATGATTCCCCTGGTGGGTCATGTCAATGAGTTTAAGAACCAGAAGGAACTGGTGCTTCGGGTTGCTAATGAAATAATCAATAAACAGAAGGTTAAGGACCTTAATTTCATGGTGGGGACGATGATTGAGATACCGCGGGCGGCTATTACGGCGGATGAAATCGCCGCCGAGGCTGAATTCTTCAGTTTTGGAACCAATGACATGACCCAGATGTCGATGGGTTTCTCCCGTGATGATGCCGGGAAATTCCTCGGACCCTATGTTGAGAAAGGCATCCTCCCCAAAGACCCCTTCGTTACTATCGACCAGGCGGGAGTTGGCGAACTGGTCCGTATCGGTATAGAAAAGGGCCGGTCAGTTCGTGAGAATCTTAAAGTCGGCGTTTGCGGGGAACATGGCGGGGATCCGGATTCCATCGACTTCTTCCACCGGGCAGGGCTGGATTACGTGTCCTGTTCACCATTCCGTGTCCCGATTGCCCGTTTAGCCGCCGCCCAGGCGACAATCCGGCATGGTCGCACAGAATCGAATCAGGCAAAGAAGATAAAAACTAAAAAATAGCTTTGTCGAATTTTATAGCTGAAGGGCCGTCGCTTTAATGCGACTGCCCTTTTGCCGTTATTATGGCCACGATTTCCAGAGAAGGTTTAACTTGACATTTCCTGATGTTTGTATTCATTCCCTGATGGAACCATCCCTTAATATCCAGAATGCGGCTTTAATTACAAAGTTTATGATAAGGGGTGATATAAATATTTAAAACAGGAATAAGAAACCGTGAGACATGAATTGGATTATATTTTCCGGCCGACTTCGGTGGCGGTCATAGGTGCTTCGACCCGGAAAAGCACTATCGGCCGAGAAACCCTGCATAATATTCTGACCGCCGAGTTCAACGGGAAGGTATTCCCAGTCAATCCCAAAGCCTCGGTGATTCATTCCATTAAGGCTTATTCTACCATTCTGGATGTTCCTGATGCGGTGGACCTGGCGATTGTCATCGTTCCCAAGGAATCGGTACGGGACGTTGCCCGGCAATGCGGGGAAAAAGGGGTCAAGGGTCTGGTGGTGATTTCCGCCGGTTTTTCCGAGGTTGGTCCGGCCGGTAAGAAGCTTGAAAATGACCTGCTGGAAGTTGTCCGCCGTTATGGGATGAGAATGGTTGGTCCCAATTGTTTCGGTATTGTCAATACCGACCCCAAAGTGAGTTTGAATGCTACTTTCGGCAAAACCTTTCCCAAGCAGGGTAAAATTGGTTTTATTACCCAGTCCGGAGGAATGGGCGAAGCGATTATGAGCCAGGCCAAGGAGCTGGGCATCGGGTTCTCGGTGGTGGCCTCCATCGGCAACAAGGCGGATATTTCGTCAAATGATATTCTGGAGTATTTCAAGGATGACCCGTTGACCGATGTAATTCTAATGTATCTTGAGAATTTCGGTAATCCCCGTCATTTTACGCAGATTGCCCGTGAGGTGTCGCAGATAAAGCCTATTGTGGCGGTCAAATCGGGACGCACTAAACTTGGCGCCAAAGCGGCATCGTCGCATACCGGGGCGCTGGCGGGTCTTGATGTCGGGGTAGATGCCCTGTTTGACCAGGCGGGAATAATTCGGGTTGATACGGTGGAGGAACTATTTGATGTCGCGGCGGCAATGTCCATGCAGCCGATTCCCAAAGGTAACCGGGTTATCGTGGTATCCAACGCCGGAGGCCCGGGCATTCTGGCTACTGACGCCCTGATTAATAACGGTCTGGAAATGCCACCTCTGGAAAATACCACCATCCGGGAATTTAAAAAATTTGTATCCACCGATGCCTCGTTTTCCAACCCGATGGATATGGTCGCCGGAGCCGGAGGTAAGGAATTCAAACTGACTCTGGATATCGTTAAAAAAGATAAACGTTATGATGCCATCATGCCCATTTTTGTTCCGCCGGTCACCATCGACGAACTTGACGTCGCTCAGAATATCCAGTCCGCTCTGGCCGATACGGATAAAACCGTCCTGGCCTGTTTCTTCGGCGCCGGTGAAAGTACGGTCGGTATCGATTACCTTAAAGCGCACGGAATACCTACCTATATCTTTCCCGAAGCCGTGGCTAAAACACTGGCTATTCTCTATAAATACCGAAAATGGCTGGACCGTCCCAAGGGAAAATTTAAAAACTTCAAAGTGGATAGTAAAAAAGTTGAACAGATTATTACCCAAACACTGAATGGTAAAGAGGGAATAATCGTCGGCGATAAGGCGATTGAAATTCTCACCGCCTACGGTATCCCGGCGGCGGAGTATCAGTTTGCCGACGACGAAAAACAGGCGGTAGCGGTGGCGAGGAAAACCGGTTATCCGGTTGTCATGAAAATAAACACCCCCGCGATATTGCATAAAACCGAAATCGGCGGTGTGATGGTTGACCTGCGTTCCGACGCTGAGGTTAAAAAGGCCTTCCAGGAGCTTCGCAAGCGTATTGGCCGCCTTAAGAAGGATGAACTGTTTTCGGTAGCAATACAAAAGATGGTTACCGGCGAAGTGGAAACCGTAATCGGCATGACTATTGATCCGTCTTTCGGGCCGCTGATTATGTTCGGTCTGGGGGGGATTTATGTCGAAATCATGAAGGATGTATCTTTTCGCATCAATCCGGTGACTGACCGCGGTGCCCGGGAGATGATAAAATCACTCCGGTCTTACCCGCTTCTGACCGGTTTCCGTGGGGCACCACCGGTTCATCTGCCCACGGTCGAGGAAACTATCCTTCGCCTGTCGCAACTGGTGAAAGACTTCGACTGTTTCACGGAAATTGATATAAATCCTTTTATCGTATCTTCGGATAAAGGTAAGTGCAAAGCCGTGGATGCCCGTTTTATCGTCAAGCCTTGTTGATTTTTTAGTTATGGACACCTTTTTTTATAGAGAATTTAATTTAAGGCGGAAAAGGGAGAGTTATGCATTATGAATTAAAAACCATAGAGCTATGGTCGCTGGTAAAGATTTCTTTCTTCTTTAACTTGGTGGTCGGATTTATCGTGGGTTTACTGTATGCCCTCTTATTTGGTTTTATTATAACCATAATGGGCAATCTGCCTTTTGCCCGGTCGGAATTCAGTGATGTGGATATTCCAATGGGCGCGATGGTTATTATATTACCTTTCATGTTTGCTGTCGGTGCCGCCATCTTTCACACCCTCTTTTTGGTGGTCTTTGGTTTTATATATAACCTGATAGCCAAATTAGTCGGCGGTCTGGAGTTTGAATTCAACCCGGTTGCCCAAGCGACTCAACCGGCTTCGCATCTTCCCTCGTATGGCTATGGTTATCCTGCTTCCCCGCCGCCCCCGCCCCAGCCGTCTCAGGTGATACCTCCCGCACCGCCGTCAACGCCGCCTGCGGAACCGCCCCATGACCATCCGGCAGATGATGAACACGACAGGAAAGAATAAGATAGATACGGTTTTATGAATCAGACACCAGTGCGAGTACGAATTGCACCGTCACCGACGGGGTATTTACACGTTGGTACCGCCCGCACGGCGATTGCCAACTATCTATTTGCCCGTCATTATGGCGGCCGGTTTTTGATTCGCATCGAAGATACCGATGTCGAACGCTCCCGCCCCGAACTGATCGAACCTATTCTTGATGCTCTGAAGTGGCTGGGACTGGACTGGGACGAAGAAATCCTGTACCAGTCACAGCGGACGGAAATTTATAAAAAATACGTCCAGCAGCTTGTTGATACCGGTTATGCCTACTGTTCTTATGTAACCGCTGAGGAACTCGAAGCGGCTCGCCAGAAAGCTCTTGCGGAAAAACGGTCTTTCTATTACCGCGAGAATTTTATCCAGTTGCCGCCAGACGAGATTCAACGCCGTATTAATGCCGGTGCCGGATATGCTGTCCGTCTGCGCATACCCGATGGGGAAACTTCTTTCAATGATCTTGTATCCGGCCGCATTTCCAAAAAAAATGAAGACATTGAAGATTTGATTATTGCCCGTTCTGACGGCACGCCGACTTACAACCTGGCGGTAGTGGTTGATGACCATGAAATGGGCATCACGCATATAATTCGCGGTAACGACCATATCAGCAATACCTTTAAGCAGATTCACATCTATCGGGCGCTGGGTTTGAAAATTCCCGAATTCGGGCATGTGCCCCTGATTTTAAGACCAGACAAACGGAAAGTTTCCAAGCGCCTGGGGGATAAAGACGTGGCTGAATATAAAAAGGAGGGCATCCTTCCGGAAACTATGTTTAATTACCTGTGCTTGCTCGGCTGGTCGCCCAAAACCGACCGGGAAATATACACCCGTGAAGAACTGATAAAGCTGTTTGATAAGAATAATTTTAACAGTGCCAATGCCGTGTTCGACGAGGAAAAACTGCTGGCTTTCAACCATGCGCACATCCAGATGAAATCGGACCATGAACTGGCGGTAATGGTCGCCCCCTTTCTGGTGGAAGCCGGTTTGACTACCAAATACTGGCTGGAAACGCGCTGGGCGTATCTTCGGCAGGTTATTATGGTTCTTAAAGAACGCGTCAAACGCCTTTCCGACTTTGTGGCGATGGGCGGGTATTTTTTCAATTTTGATTATAAGTACGATGAACAGGCGGCCCAAAAGCATTTTCATCCCGAAGTTGCCGGGCTTCTGTCTGAACTAGCTGACCGCTTTGAAAAAATGGAGACTTTTGATAAAGTCTCGATAGAAGCGACGCTTGCGAACCTTGCTGATGAAAAAGGGCTTAAAAAAGCCATGCTTATTCATCCCACCCGGCTGGCGGTTTCCGGAGTCTCGGCCGGGCCAGGGCTTTATGACCTGCTGGAAGTTCTCTCGCAACGAGTGGTTGTGGAACGATTGCGTAAAGCGGTGGCTTTTATTAACCGCCCCGGTTAAGTACCTGCGATAATTTTGCTTATCCAACCCCAATTCCTTCTTGCCCGTGGGCCTTTGAATTAATAAATTGCCCCTTTGCCGGGGGAGTGAATTTATTCATATCCCGGTCGAAATAATGTAGGATGGAACCATTAAGGTATTAAAGGAAATATTGGTTATGTCTGAAGGAAACGAACTTAGCCGGCCAAGCAATTTTATCCGCGATATAATCGAAGAGGATATTAAAAATAACAAGAACAACGGGCGTGTTCATACCCGTTTCCCCCCGGAGCCGAACGGCTACCTGCATATTGGGCATGCCAAAGCCATCTGCCTGGACTACGGTCTGGCTGAGGAGTACGGTGGCAAATATAACCTGCGCTTTGACGATACCAACCCGGTTAAGGAAGAAACCCATTACGTGGAGATGATTAAAAAGGATATCCGCTGGCTGGGCTTCGACTGGGAAGACCGGGAGTACTATGCCTCGGATTATTTCGAACAGCTTTATGAATTTGCCGTTAAATTGATCCGGGACGGCAAGGCTTATGTCGATGACCTCAGCGCCGAGCAGATTAAACAGTACCGTGGCACCCTGACCGAACCGGGCAAAGAAAGCCCTTATCGTAACCGGTCGGTGGATGAAAACCTGGACCTCTTTGCCCGCATGCGGGCGGGGGAATTCCCCGATGGCGCTAAGGTCCTGCGCGCTAAAATCGATATGGCTTCCGGTAATCTGAATATGCGCGACCCGGTCATGTACCGTATTCTGCACGCCGCGCATCACCGCACCGGCGATAAATGGTGTATATACCCGATGTATGACTGGGCTCATGGCCAGTGCGATTCCATCGAGGGAATCACTCATTCGATGTGTGATATCAGTTTCGAAGACCATCGCCCGCTGTATGATTGGTTCATCGAACAGCTGGGTATTCATCATCCCCAGCAGATAGAATTTGCCCGCCTGAACCTGACCTATACCATTTTAAGCAAACGCCGGCTGATTCAGCTGGTACGGGGCAAATATGTCACCGGCTGGGATGACCCCCGGATGCCCACACTTTCGGGGTTACGCCGCCGCGGTTACACGCCCGAAGCAATCAGGAAATTCTGTGACCGGATCGGCGCCGCCAAACGCGAGAGTATTGTCGATGTCGCCTTGCTGGAACATATTCTTCGCGAAGACCTCAACAAAAGAGCACCCCGCGTAATGGCTGTATTGAAACCTCTTAAAGTAATTATCGATAACTACCCTGAAAATAAGGTCGAAGAGTTGGAGGCGATAAATAACCCCGAAGACCCCGACGCCGGCACCAGGAAAATTCCCTTCAGCCGGGAAATATATATCGAACAGGAAGATTTCCGTGAAACCCCCCCAAAAAAATATTTCCGTTTATCGCCGGGAGCTGAGGTCCGCCTGAAACATGCTTACTTTATTAAATGCGAAAAGGTCATTAAGAACGACCGGGGTGAAGTTGTGGAACTGCATTGTACCTATGACCCCAGGACTAAAAGCGGTGAAGCCCAGGATGGCCGGAAAGTGAAAGGTACTCTGCACTGGGTTTCAGCGGCACATGCTGTGGATGCCACTGTGCGCTTATATGACCGCTTGTTCCTTAAGGAAAATCCCCTCGAGGATGAGGATTTTATCGCCAACCTCAATCCCCATTCCTTGGAGGTTATTACCGGTTGCAAGGTTGAACCGGGGCTGGCAGATGCCCCTGCGGGAAGTCGTTTCCAGTTTTTAAGGCACGGTTATTTCTGTATCGATACGGTAGATTCTAAACCGGGAAATCTGGTTTTTAACCGTACGGTTGGTCTTCGTGACAGTTGGGCGAAAATAGAAATTACTCAGGGTTAATTATTTTAAATTTATCAAATAATAATTGCGGTCTTTTCTGTCTTTTTATGTGGCGACAATATACAAATATCTATTTAATCGTTGGTCTGAGTTTTATCGGGTCACTTCTGGGAATAGTTGTGGCATAGTCTTTTGTTCCAATGGTTTTGTTGAAATATAAAACCTTTTTCGAACCGGATGTGTTTGGACTATCTGGCCGGCTGTTATAGAATAATGTTTTTAGCCATGAGACTATATTTTGAAGGGTTAGAAAAGTAATTTTTTTAAGGGGTATTTATGGAAATTAATAATCAATCTCAATTAACGATTGAAAACACTCTACCCGTGAGTATCTGGTAGAGCATTTTTAAGATATTCTATGAGCCTTCAAAATTTTTCAGCCAATTGACCAGCCTCAAAGCCTGGCTGGTGCCGTTACTTATTATCGCGGTCTTAAGCGGTCTGATGGGTCATTTAACCCGACCAATAATAATGAAGGATTTGTATCCCATTATGCAGGAACGGATGGAAAACTACCGCCAGTACATGTCTGACCAGCAGTATGCGGAGACTAAAGCCCGGATGGAACAATCGTACAAGGAAGCGATTGCCAACCATTATAAATGGTATTATCCGTTATTTTCGCTGGGAGTTCCTTTTTTGTTTTTTTTGATTATCGGGGGGTTGGTAAATTGGTCGGAAATACCATGTTCGGTGGTAAGGCCGGCTTCTGGAATATCATTAATGTAGTGGCTTATGTCGCCCTGATTGGTCTGGCCGGAGATATTGTTCGCGGGCTGCTGATGCTTGCCAAAGAGAGTACGCTGGTATATACCGGTCTGGGTATTTTAAAGCAGGTGGATGACGGCTCCTTTTTGTTCTACCTTTTCCGGCAGATTGACATTTTTTCAATTTGGCGTATTCTGGTTACGGCTATCGGGCTGGGAGTGATTTATAATATGAAGACGAGCAAATTTGCTGCCGTTTTATATTCTCTGTGGTTTATTTTCATCATGCTGGTTGCCGTAGCTAATATTTTTTCGAGCGGGAGTATTATTTATTAGGCTCCAATGGCTTTATAGGTAATTATCCTGTTGAAAAAAAGATTAAAACCCTCAAGCTGAAACCTTGACATCAATTTATATATCCTCTATTTTGGAAAAACTTTTTTTGTGAAAAAACGGTTGCTTAAATGGGATTTATAGGATAATTTTTTTAAAAAAAGAGGTTACATGATTGAAGAAAAAAAGAAAGTTGCGGAAATACTGAAAGCGGCCATTAAAGGAGAGGATGAAGGTTATCGATATTATGATTATCTGGCTCAGCGGGCGGTGAATATCGATGCCCGTCGAAAGCTGGAGAATCTTCGCGACGATGAAATCCGGCATAAGGAAATATTAACCGGGATTTTTAAAAAGCATATCGGTAAGGACGTTGGCCGTCTGCCGGAAAAAGGGCTGGGAGCTCTGATGGATGTATTCCGCGACGGTCGGATAAATAATTTAAAGACCGAAATGGAATTTATTAATTTGGCGATAGAAGTCGAACTGGTGACCAGTAAGTTTTATGAAAAAGAAAAACACCTGCTCAATGACCCCGAATTCCAGGCCGTTTTTGACCAGCTGGCCGATGAAGAATATAATCATTACCAACTTCTTCAGGCCGAGAAAGACGCCATGGGCGGGAATTATCACTGGTTCAGTTATGACGGAACGTCGCCGCTGGAAGATTAACGATGCTTTGTCTGATAAGCCTATGATATTTTAAAGGGGATGACGCATGCAGTGGATTTGCAGTGTTTGTGGTTACATCCACGAAGACGAAGAGCCGCCGGATTATTGTTTTGAATGCGGTGCGCCAGGTAAAAACTTTACCGAATGGAGTGATGACGACGAAGTGGTAACGCGCAATTCCTACAGTGATGATTTTGATGACATGGATATCGACCTTGACGAAGATGCCGATGATGACGATGAAGCCGGCGGTAAAGACGAAGAAATCGATCTGGATGATTATAATTAATTATTGGGAGGTTTGCTTATTTCACCGAATGAAATGCCCCGGGTCAATGACCGGGCGCCTGACTTTACTTTACCGACACACAATGAAGGCGAATTGAACCTGGCCTGGTATCAGGGTCGAAAAAATGTTGTTCTGGCATTCTACCCCGGCGATTGGACACCGGTTTGTTCAACCCAGATACCCGGTTATCAAGCTATAATCGAACAGTTTGAGAAGTACAACTGCCAGCTTTTGGGAATCTCCGTCGATTCCATACCCTGTCACATGGCCTGGGCCAGGGCGCTCGGCGGGCTTTCTTTTCCCTTAATGTCCGATTTCTTTCCCCATGGTCGGGTGGCGCAATTATACGGTATCCTGACCAGCCGCGGCTACGCCGACCGGACGGTTTTTCTTATCGATAAAAAAGGCATTATCAGGTATATTCAAAAGGTCAAGCCCATCGAACTGCCCGATAACGATGAATTAATCAAACAGATGTCCCTTCTGGAAAAATAATACCTGCTGACCGTTATTTTAAAATTATATTCCCATCCTGGGGTGGGTTTAGTCTTTACTTATATTAATTTTTATGTTTGAGCCGCGACCGCCTTGGTATTTCGAGATTGAAAGCGGTAGATGAACAGTCCCAGCAGAAACAGTAAAATGGATATAACCTGATTGAAAGTAAAATTGATTCCCAGCCAGGTAAAATTCATCGCATCTTCATAATAACGAACATATTCAATAACGAACCGAAAAGCGGCTTCAACCATGAATAAAAGCGCCACCAGCTGGCCATGGAATTTCTTACGTTTCATCATCAGGTGCAACAAGAGAAAAAGCCCGAGACCGTACAGAGAACTATATAGTTGCGATGGATGCAGGGGCTGACTGCCGAAAACCGAGTAGGGGATGGAACCTGCCGGATATTTTACGGCACAGAAGCTATCGGAGGGTGTCCCGAAACAACAACCGTTTAAAAAACAGCCGATACGGGTAAAAAACAGACCAATACCCAATGTGGGGGAGAAAGCGTCGAAAACCTCGAATAGAGATAATTTTTTATAGCGGCAATAAAAATAAGTCAGGATAATGGCCAGGAGCACCCCGCCGTACAGGTTCAAACCAGCTATACCGTAATAACCGGATTGAAAAGGATTGAAAGTCCTGGTCCAGTGTCCGGAAAATTCGTCAAGATGTAAAAGAACATAAGTCAGGCGGGCGCCAAATATCCCGCCGAAAATCATGATGTAGGCGATGTTTAAATAGGTCTCGAATGGTTTGTTATAGCGGTCACAGACCTTTTTTATGTAATAGACACCGATAAAAAAAGAAATAACCAGCATCACCCCGTAACTTCGTACGGGAATCGGACCAATCCGAAAAAGTTCAGGTAACATTTTCTTTAATTAACTCCTTCCGGGACATATCCGCCGGTCTTGCAGTCAGCCAGCGGTCATAATATTTCCAAACCAGCAGAGTGGAAAAAAGTCCGATGGCCGCCCCCACCACGACATCGAATACATAGTGAAAACGACCCCAGAACGTGCCGATTGCCAGACCGATATTTATCGGCAGTAAGAGCCAACCCGCCGGGCGGTAATACTTGAAACAAAACATCAGCAGAACCAGAGCCACGGCTACATGAGAGGAGGGCATACAGCCACCGCGAAAGGCGCCTTTATCTATGACCATCTCCACCAGCGGTCGGAAGAGCGGCCCCTCTATTTCGTTTAAATACTGTCCTGCAAAAAACCACCTCGGGCCTTCGATAGGATACAGGAAAAACAGTATATATGACATGAAGAACGCCAGGCAACAGGCGGTCAGAGTACGTTTGATGACTTCATAATCTTTTTTTATAAATACCGGTAAGAGAAAAAACGGCAACATGAAATAATAACTATAATAACAGAAGGAGAATATTTCATTGACCCAGACGTTCAAAAGGTACCGGTCGATGAATATTGTGGGATTGACCCCCAGAAGCATTTTTTCAAAAGTGGTCAATTGCCAGTCGTAAAAGCGGTCGAAAATCAAAAAAACCGTACTCCCCGCCGTTTCATAAAAAAAAGTAAACATCAATGCCGGGTAGATAAGCCGCAAAAAATCCTGAAGGCGATTTTTTCCTTCTCTTGTATAGCGGATGATAAGAATGGCAATGATAGTCATCGCTGCATAAAAGAAGAGGGCATTATAATACTGGTTCAGCGGTCGGCCTATTACTAATATCAAGATAAACATGAACAGGCTATAACCCGTGACCAGCCAGTCAAAAGGATAAATGACGATATGCTTATGACGCTTCACGGCTGTCCTTTTTCTTACCTGTGGTTGGATTTCCGGCAACAACTAAGACGATTTCGCCTTTAACATTCTTTTTTTCTATCCGGGCTCTAATTTCGCTTATCCTTCCTCTTATGTACTCCTCGAATTTTTTACTTATCTCCCTTGCCAGGCAGGCTGGTCGGTCGCCCAGGATATCCTGCATGGCTTCGAGGGTTTTGTGTACCCGGTGGGGTGATTCGTAAAAGACAAGGGTGTGTTCCAAATTTTTAATTTTTTCCAGGTGTTTTTGGCGGGCGCCGCTTTTGGGGGGAAGGAAACCTTCGAAAAAAAAGCGGTCAGTCGGCAGCCCGGAAGCAGATATGGCCGGGATAAGAGCGGTCGGTCCCGGCAGAGCCACGATATTGACATTATTTTCCAGGGCGCTTCTGACTACCCGGTAGGCAGGGTCGGATATCCCCGGTGAACCGGCGTCGGTGATTACGCCGATAGATTGCCCCTCTTTTAACAATTCGAGTAATTGTCCGGCCCGACGACTTTCATTGAAATCATGATAACTGATAAGCTTTTTTTTCAGACCCAGATTTTTAAGAAGAAGACCGCTTACCCGGGTATCTTCACAGGCGACCAGGTCAACCTGCTCGAGTATTGCCCGGGCTCGTATAGTCATATCGCCCAGATTGCCGATAGGAGTTGGGATGAGGTAAAGCTGTCCTTTATTAGTTGCCATGAATCGACCTCAAGCGCCTAACTCAATGAAGCGGGGGATTTCTTTCCGTCCCAAAGGTGCAATATCGGGCGGATATCGTTTGAAGGCATTACGGTTGATTAGGGAAACAACCCGACTGATATCGACTACGTTGAAACCTTCTTTTTCAAGGGTGGCCATTGATGTTACGCCATCGTCAATAAGCCGCATAAGGATACGGTCAATTTCGTCATAACTCAATCCGATTTCACCTTCGTCGGTTTGACCGGGCCAGAGGTCAGCGGTCGGGGTTTTCTTGATGATATGCTCGGGGATGCCCAAATATGTTGCCAGCTGGCGGACTTCAGCCTTGTAAAGTTCGCCGATGGGATTAATCGAACAGGCACTGTCACCGTACCAGGTTGTGTAGCCCAGGCAAATTTCCGTCCGGTTCCCGGTCCCCAGAACCAGGCGCTTGGTCGCTTGAGCTATGTCAAAGAGAATGGACATTCTTTCACGAGCCATTTTATTGCCTGCCCGAAGGCGGGTGTCGTCATCTATTTCAGGGTAATAGGCGTCAATCATGGGCGAAATGTCGATCTGCTGGAAGGCTATCCCCAGTTTATCAATTAATTCAAGAGCGTCCCCGGTGGAACGGCTCGAAGAGGTTTTATAGGGTAATAATAGAGCAAGAACTTTAGATGCGCCGACAGCTTCAACCGCCAAATATGCCGACAGAGCAGAATCAATGCCACCGGATAATCCAATCACGTAACCCTCAAGACCGGCTTCAAGGAGCTTTCCGTTTATGAACCGTTTAGCTGTTAACAGGGCTTTTTCAGGATTAAATTTATAACTCATAATTAGTTCCAAATTTTTTTTAAACAATACGCAATTTGCGATTGCCTTTCAAGATAAAATATGTCAGCTTGACACTTAAGAACGGGCGATTTATATTCACCGAAAGTTAAAAAACAGGAAGGTTACAAATGGGTGTAAACAAAGTGATTTTAATCGGTCGATTGGGCAGAGACCCGGAACTTCGCTATACCCCCGGCGGGCAGGCGGTCGCTTCTTTTTCCCTGGCGACCGACCGGAGCTGGACAGGTGCCGACGGTCAAAAAAACAAGGTTACCACCTGGCATAACATTGTTGCCTGGGGAAAAGCCGCTGAAATTATCAAGGAATACATGAGTAAGGGAAGGGAAATCTATATAGAAGGCCGGATTGATAATCGAAGCTACGATGATAAGGAAGGCAATAAAAAATATGTTTCCGAAGTGGTTGTAGAGAATTTCCAGTTTCTCGGTTCCCGGGGAGAGGTTGCTCAAGACAGCACTGCTTCGGAACCAGTCAATCATCAGACTTCCCCTGCTGAAACTGGCGGCGGAGATGATGATGACCTTCCTTTTTAATTCTTACCCTCGATAGTATTTATCATATCGCCCTGTAAATACAGGGCGTATTTTTTGTTCAATTTTTTATAGTTTTTCAAAAATTATACAATTTTTCAATAGCCTTTAATCGCTAAGTAGCGGCCATAGGAGATTC
>CAZUAS010000027.1:0-4012 GCA_964618515.1 uncultured Ignavibacteriales bacterium
AGCCGGCGAGTACTTTGCTTTATTAAATTATTTCAAGGCGGATAAAAGTACCGAGAAGGTCTTGGAAAAAATAAGAATGACTATCAGGGATAATAAAAAAGTAGCGACCCTTCGCGGATATGGCCCCCGGTTTTTGCACTCGGTGGGACAATTGTACAAAGGGGGACCGGCCATCGGCCGTTTTGTGGTTTTCACGCGTGCCGAGTACGACCGGCTGGAAATACCGGGACAGCCGTTTGACTTCGGGAAGTTGATTACGGCGCAGGCTATCGGCGATGCCCGGGCGCTGGTGCGAAGGAAATTGCCCCTTCTGGTGATAACTCTCAGAGGTAATCCGGCCGGGGAACTCGAGAAATTTCATACGTTGTTAAAAACAATTTTAAAATAGAGAAGGGGATGCAGTGACGATGTTCGATGACTGGCGCGGTTTCAAAGAAAGAAAACTTTTCGATGACTGGAAAAAAAAATTATCAGAACTGGCCCGTGTTACCCGGGGACATATTCTCAAGATGACCACGGTGGCCGGTTCAGGACACCCGGGGGGGTCAATGTCTTCAATGGATATTTATCTGATGCTCTATTTCATGGCGCGGGTTGACCCGAAACAACCATATCGGGATGACCGCGACCGTATCATTATCTCTCACGGTCACACCTCGCCAGGTGTTTACGCCGCTCTGGCGGCGGCTGGTTTTTTTGATATTACTCCGGCTTTGCACGGTTTTCGTCAGGCTGGTTCGCCTTTCGAAGGCCATGTGGAAAGAACCGTCCCCGGGGTCGAATGGGATACCGGCAACCTCGGCCAGGGTCTCTCGGTGGGGATCGGGAAAGCTATCTATTCAAAATTATCGGGTAATGATTATCATACTTACGTGGTGATGGGCGACGGGGAACAGCAGAAAGGACAGATTGCCGAAGCCCGGCGGATGGCGGTTAAATACCGTTTGCATAATGTAACCGCGGTGGTCGACTACAACCGCCTGCAGATATCCGGCAAAATTGCCGATGTCATGCCGCAGGACATCAAAGCGGATTGGCTGGCTGACGGCTGGCAGGTACTGGAAATCGACGGTCATGACTTTGAACAGTTATACGATGCTTTTCATAAAGCCACTCATGATGAACATCACTCTTATTTGATATTAGCGCACACTGTTATGGGCAAGGGAGTATCGTTCATGGAGGACGATGAAAGTTACCATGGCGCGGCGGTGAAGTTGAGTGACATTGACCGCGCCTTGGTGGAACTTGGGGTTGATAATGATATCGAAATCTTATTGCAGCAACGTAAAGCCGGTCCCCCGCCCCGCTTTAAAAATCATTCCTCCGAATATCCTGTGATTGACCCGGGACAGCCAATAACCTACGGTCCCGAAGACAAACTCGACAACCGTAGCGCCTGGGGAAAAGCTCTGATGTCAATTGCGGATAACAATATGGGTCGTGATGGTTTTAATATGGCAGTGTTTGACAATGACCTGGCCGGCTCGGTAAAAACCGACTCTTTTGGTAAAAAATATCCCGGTAATTTCTTTCAGTGCGGGATTTCTGAGCACAACACCGCGGCCATGGCCGGAGCCCTCTCGGTGGAAAAAATTCTTTCAGTATGGGCGGATTTCGGCGTTTTTGGCATCGATGAAACCTACAACCAGGCCCGTCTTAACGATATCAATAAAACCAATCTTAAGCTCTTCTGTACTCACAGCGGGGTCAATGTCGGGGAAGACGGCAAGACGCATCATTGTCTGGATTACTTTGGCCTGTTGAATTCCACTTTCGGCTGGAAATTAATCACCCCGGCCGACCCCAACCAGACCGACCGGGTGGTTCGTTATGTTCTGTCAACACCCGGTAATTTTGCCGTCATTATGGGACGTTCCAAACTGGCGGTTATAACCGATGAACAGGGTCAGCCTTTCTTTGGAGAAAATTATCATTATCATTACGGACGCATGGAAATCATACGAAAGGGTGAAAATGTCGCCCTGGTAGCGGCCGGGAATATGCTCCATGTCGCTCTCAAAGCTTGGTCGAAACTGGCGGCGGAAGATATGCGGGTAACCCTGATATGTGTCTCCGACTGGTCGGATTTGCATATTGATGATATCAAAATGCTGACCGCATACCCGCATGTGATTACTCTCGAGGACCACAACGTTAAAACAGGGCTCGGAACCGCTATTGCTTCGACGATGATGTCGGCCGGATTGTCCACCGGATTCACTCGACTGGGTATCGGTAACTATGCCTCTTCGGGTACTCCGGAGGAGCTTTATCGGATGCTCGGTATCGATGATGATACCCTGGTCAGCAAGGTTAAGGTGGTTCTGGGTGAGTTTCTTAAAATAGGTTGTTGAAATTTACAAGGAAGGTTATTATCGACAAAATGCCGGTAAGGATTGCAGGATATATCAGCGGTAATACCGTTGAAATTGCCAAAGTAAGAGAGAAAAAAGGCGGATTTGAGCTTTATGAAATGGAGAGTTACGTAAGTAAGCAGTTCTCCAATTTCAAATCGATTCTTAATCTTTATTTGAAAAAAAACACGGATAAACTATCCACTGCCTGTTTTGGTGTGGCCGGGCCGGTGATACAGAACAAGGTCGATACCACTAATTTGCCCTGGCATATAATCGGTGAAAAAATTGAAAGCGATTTTTCTTTTAAAAAAGTAAAGCTGGTCAACGATATCGTATCCACGGCTTATGGCCTGTCGCAGCTGGGTCCGGATAAATTCTTTATCATCAATAAAGGGAAAAGAACCGACAACGGCAATATCGGTTTGATTGCCGCCGGAACCGGCCTGGGGGAAGCACTTATTTACAGCGATGGACATAAATTTTACCCTTATGCCTCGGAGGGCGGCCATGCTGATTTCGCCCCGGCAAACCAGCTTGAAGCGGAGCTATGGGCTTATCTATATTCCGTGCAGGGGCAGGTTGAGGTGGAGGATATTGTCAGCCTCTCCGGGCTGGAGCGTATTTTCAATTTCCTGGCGGAAAACCACGGCTGGAAAAAAACCCGGTGGTTCGAAGAATCGACTGATCGTCCCTCGGATATTCTCGAGATGGCTCTTCAGGGAAAGGATATCAGGGCCGTGGAAACCCTTGACCTTTTTATTGACTGTTACGCTTCCGAAGCCGCCAACCTGGCTTTGAAAGGGATGACTCTGGGCGGGATTTATATCGGAGGCTTGATTGCACCGCAAATTATTACCGCTCTGGATAAAGGACGTTTCATGCAGCGGTTCGTCAAGAAGGGAAAGATGGAGTCACTACTGGCGAAGATGCCGGTGGGGATAATCATCGAAGCCAAAACACCGCTTCTGGGAGCCGCCGGTATCGCCATGGATATGTAATCCCTATGAAAAACTGTATATTATTCCTGCACGGTAATTATCCCGAAAAACATATTGCCGGGTACCGAAAGCTCTGCCGGGGGAGGTTCACTATCGCGGTCGACGGCGGCTATAGTTTTTTTAAAAAAGCCGCTTTATCACCGGATTTGATAATCGGCGATTTCGATTCTATTGAAAAATTCTCATCTTCTTTAACCGGCCGAACCGAAATGCTTCGTTATCCCCCGGCTAAGAATAAAACCGATGCGGAACTGGCTCTGGAGTATTGCTTTGAGCACAAAGTACGGAAAATAGATGTCGTACAACCGATAATCGGTGAACCGGATCAGTTTATGGGAAATTTAATGCTGTTGACGCTCGCCTGCAGGCTGAACGGTACCTATCGACCCGAGGTTAGGATTTTAAATACCGGGTATGAAATTTTTTTTCTGCAGAATGCGGCAAAAGTAATCTCCGGGGCAAAGGGTGACATAGTTTCCATAATACCGCTTTCGCCGCGGGTAAAACTCAGTTGCCGGGGAACTGCGTTCCCAGCTGAGAATATGCCCCTTCGTCGGGGGCAAAGCCGGGGATTAAGAAACCGAATGAGCGCCTCAAGGGCGGTTTTTGATATTACCGGACAAGCCTTTCTGGTTCACCAGTATGCGGTTAATT
>CAZUAS010000027.1:4022-31814 GCA_964618515.1 uncultured Ignavibacteriales bacterium
GTGACTGGAGTTCAGACGTGTGCTCTTCCGATCTCAATTATTTCAGGGTATTTTATACTAACTGCTCTAAAAAAGGGTTATTCAGTCTCGCGTTCGTTTGACCGCTTTTCAGGGTGTTTGTGATTGTTAAACCCAAGAGGATGAATAACCGATAATGAGATATTATAACTGGGCGATCGTCCAACGGTAGGACATGCGGCTCTGGACCGTAGAATCGGGGTTCGAATCCCTGTCGCCCAGCTTTTCTATGCCCCCTTTTTAACATCATTATATCTCAATTACCAGAAGAAATAACATGTCGTTTTCTTTTGGCGATGGTGGCGCCCCGGGTACCCGTCATATCATCGAAATCAGTATGCAAACATGGTAAAAATCAAGTTTCAAAGGGCTGTGGAGTATAGCGAGCGCCAGTGTCATGACGCCAAGGGCTATCTGCCCCAGACAACCTTCCAGGAACGTCAAACCACTAAAAACTCTACTTTTGAATTGTCTACTTAAAAGGGAAGCTTACTTGAGAACCTGTAATTATACTTTTCTGAACTGTCAAAAAAAATTGGAGGGGTCAGAAGACGCCTCCAATTTTTTATGTTAGGACAGGTAACGGTCTTCTTGGTTAATTTATTGTATCACAGTCCGTTGAATGGCAAGCTCGGCTCTTCGGCGACCGGAGCAAGCTTATAATAACCGTCCGGCGCGAAAAAGACATTATAATAGTAAACCGAGTTTTTCTCCACTTTAGCGGTCTTCGTCAGCTTATGAACCACTGTTGACTGCGAAGACTGTGTACAGTGCACATAGCAGGTGATGGCTACTTCGGAGCTGTTTTTCAAAAATCCGCCGACTTCCACCGTGCGGGAAGTCTGGCCGTTTTCCGGCAGTCCGAATTCCTGGCCTTCTACATCGCCATGAACATAACGGTCGGTCGTATTGTGAATTTTAATCTCAGCTTCTCCGGCACATCCGACGATAAGCAAAGCCAACATGACAGTTAATACTGAAAGAGCTCTCATTTCTACCTCCTTATTTAGAATTTGAATTATTCCGTTTTAATCAGGAAACGAAAAAGAGAAATTGATTTCGGAAGTTTTTTTGAAATTTCCTTGTAAGATCAAGACTTTTCTTGACTTAATTGAATAAATAATTAAATTATAAATGACATTTAAGAATTTTGTGGGGGAAGTTACATGTCCTGAAGGGTATGGTCGGGAAAGTATCGTAAAAGAGTAATAATTTAACGAAACTTTACCATATCCTCCTTTTTAAAATACTGTTTTTAATGAATGATAATAGACCTCACGTATGCTGATCTGAATAATTTATTTATATTAGACATATTATGAATCATAATCAAGGTGATTGATGCTGATTGGTAATTTTTCTTCTAACGACGGTCGCCTATGCGGCCAGGCTTGGCGATTTTATGTCACTGGGCGGAAGTTTCAAGTTGATCCAGCAGAAAATCGAGGAAGAGTCGGGCTTTGGTTATGCCTTTGATATCGGAATACATAAGTATCTCGACCCGGAGCAAAAAATAAGTATCGGAGCAGCCGTACAGAATATTGGTCCCGATATTAAGTTTATTAATGAAGCCGACCCCCTTCCTTTTAAAATTAAAGGTGGTATAGCGATCAGCTTTGGTTCCTTTAAAGTGACCAGTGATATTACTTCGCCAAAAAATGAAGACGTCTATTTTAATTTTGGAGGGCAACTGGCTATCGGGGAGCTTCTATCCTTACGGGCTGGATACAACGGTGAACAGAAAATGACTGCCGGAGCAGGTGTTGTCTTTCATAATGCTGAACTTGGTTTCTCTTATGTACCCATGGAAGAACTTGGTGCCAGCACGATGTTGTCACTGGCTTTTAAATTCTGACGCTAACCAGCTACCTGAACTTCCGTATGATAAAAAAGGAAAACCGGCAATCAGGCTGGTTTTCCTTTTTCTTGATGTGAATTGAGCGAAATCTTGTATAAGTAATCAACTCCCGGTGATAATTAAACTTTGAGAGTGCCGGCTAGAAGGGTAATCATCTTCTCAACCTGATAATCGGCTTTTTCGGCGGTGGCAAGAATCTGTTTCTTGTTCATCGAGAGGTCGGCAATATCAGGTGATGACGGTGTGGCGGTGAAGCTGCGGGCAAAGGTCAGGACCTCCAGCATCCGTTCAAGACGTTCTTTATTCAGCCAGAGAATATCATTGTACATGTGAATTTGCAGATATTCCCTGACCGGGGCGATGACCAGGGCGCTTTGAAAAGCTTCGCCCAGTGAACGGTTTTCTGACGGAACTGGTAATTCCGGCCGGGATAAAAGAACCAGAACCAGTCGGGAATCCCAGTAAGATCGGTCACGGTCGGATAAATACTGGTCGAAAGCTTGCCGGATGACTTTCGGCAGTAGCCATTCCTCGATCCGGGCAAGCAGAAAATCCCTGGTCGAGGTTTTTTCATTAATCACCGACAGTGTTTCCAGAGCTTCCAGGCTCAAAAAGGCTATAATAATATGACTGCATCCCGTTGGTGTTGGTGAAGCGGTGTCGTGACTTATAGTATCGGTATCGGTTGGTATTTTTGGTGTTACGTCTGTAGTTTGACTTTCAAGCAACCTGGTGAATTTTTTCATGAATTGTTCGACCAGCGGTTCGATGTCGACTGGAGAGTCGATATATTGTTTTACCGCCGTATAGAAATTGAAGACAGCGGTTTTGTATTTATCTGATACTGTCGTTTCAAGTTTGTCAAAAGTGTGCAGCATATCCGGATTCATTAATTCCTGGTAGGGTTTTAAAAGCGGCTCGAATTGAAGTTCACGGCGGGCTTCATCAATATTCGGTACACCGGCGCCGTTCAAGCGACGGTTCAAAGCCCACCAGGAGCCGTCGGTATCGTGAATTTCGCGGAAATCCAGGAAAGCATGATACTGGTAGGCATGCAGTTGAGCGAAGAGTCCCCGCTCGAAAATATCCCGGCTGGAGCGAATATATTCCAGTCCGGACTGGTAGTCGCGGAAAGTGTAGAAACAGTTGGCTTCGTTATTCAGAGCCAGGGCCTCAGCCAGAGTACGGCGTATCAGCCGGGTCTGTTCGTTCTCACCGATATTAATCGCTGTCGAGGTATGGATGTATCCGGAAGTGGTGTTGTAAGCGTTGTTATAAAGGATGACTGCCCGTTCATGGCCGGCCCGGTTGGAATAAGCCATGACGTTTTCATCGACCCAGCCCTGGGAAGTTATAAAATCATAAAAGGCGAAATTAGCGGCACCGCTGAAAAGATGTCGCCGCCGCATCAGGGGAAAGATGGCAGTCTCATGGCGACGAACCATGTCCCAGTCCACCTGTTCGTCCCAATAGGAACGGCGGTATTCCATGCCATATTTTTCCGTAAAGCCCTCGATCTGGCCGTGACCGAACATCGGTAATCCGGGCATGGTAACCATCAACACGGCCACCCCGAAATACTTGTCGCCGCGGCCGAACTGGTCGACAGCGGTGCGTTCGTCGGGATTGTTCATGAAATTAACAAACCGTTTGAGAACCTCGGGGCTGAATTCCAGAACATTTTTAACAGTAGTCCGGTATTTGGCGTTGTCCTCCATCTTGAGCATATTCATAAAAGCGCTATTGTAAACACGATGCATACCGAGGGTGCGGACAAAATACCCTTCCATGAGCCAGAAAGCCTCGGCTAAAAGGAGTGTATCCGGAACTTCTTTGGCCACCCGGTCAACCACCTCACGCCAGAATTCTTTTGGTAAGTGGGCGTCGAACTGCGCCCGGGTCATGCCGTGTTCAGCCCGGGAAGGAATGGCGCCGCCCTCACCCGGCTGAGGAAACCAAAGGCGCTGATAGTGCCGTTTGGCCAGAGTCATGGCGGCGTCGAAACGGATTATGGGAAACTTACGAGCCACATGAAGAATGGTCTGGATGACGGCTTCGCGCACTTCCGGCAACAGGAAATTGAGCTGAGCCGTATCGTTCCAGGGCATGCTCGTGCCGTCATTACCATGATAAATGTATCGGGTATCACCGGTCCACTTATCAATACGTTTGAAAACGACCGCGGCGTCACGGTGATGCCAGTAGCCGTCCTCAATCTGGATGCAGACCCGCGGGTCGTCGGACAGGTCGTTACCAGTATACTGGTAAACCGGGAACGGCGGGTATGAGGTTTGAAGAAACCACTGTGGGTGTTCAATAACCCATTTCGAGTAAATACCCATATGATTCGGGACCATATCGCTGGCCAGGCGGATACCCCGCTGCCAGGCACGTTTTTTTAACTGCTGAAAAGCCTCTTCGCCGCCCAGGTCATGGGCGATGATATAATCGTAAAGGGAATATGCGGAAGCCGCGGCTTCGGGATTACCCATCATCTGTTTAATCTTCTGAGAAGCGGACGAACGTTCCCATAGGCCGATCAGCCAGAGTCCGGAAAACCCCCAGCGGGCCAGCTGGTCAAGTTCTTCGTCGGGAATATCGCTCAGGATACTGATATTTCTTTGATACTTTCGCGAAAGTTGGTACAACCACACATAAATGCTTTTGGCGATCAGGACGACATTGGACATCCAGTCGGCATCCCGGCTGAAAGCCGCTGGTTCTCCGTAGGCCAAGTCAATACCATAGGCGTCATGGTCGAAACGTAGAGCTTCAAGCGGACCCGGACCAAGGCCGCGCAGGGTTCGCTCTTCTTCCAGTACATCAATCGCCAGAAGTAATCGTTCCAATAGTTCCAGTGGTAAAAAATGCGCCCAGTTGCGTCGGATATAATGAAGCTGGCCTTCCAGAGAATCAGAGCTATCCCGGATAGGTGCATAGAGACATTCAAAAAGAGTCAGCCCGACCGGTTTAAAAGGGGGTTGGGTACTGAAAAATTTTTCCAGACTCTTGACAAGAGGTTCATAGGGAGTTTCGGTTTTCAAATCGGTATCGTCAAAAAGAAGCCGGTATGGTTTTAAAGCCGGGTTGGTCATGGATAGAAACAGCAGTATTATCTCCCGTATGATGGTGTCAAAAGAGTGAGTGGTCGCAAGAGCCTTGACCAGGAAATCGGTATCGCTTTGTTGTCCCCTGAGCACCAAAGACGGAGGGAAGAGCTTCACGAATGATGGCGGGGGCTGAATAACCGTCGCCTGGCTCTGATGGATTTCGGTCCACTTAAGACCACGGGGAATAACACCCGGTTGTTCCTCGTGACTGTACAGTTCGATGATATAACGGAGAATGTCTATAAGAACACTGATGGACGTAAGTTCACCACCATGGACCGGTTGTGGTAACCGGGCACTGGCGGCCCGCTTCTGGTTAATACGGTCGGCCAAACGTCGAAGAAAATATACCTCTTTAGCCGGGGACAGCTCTTCGGGCATTTCCTCAAACGTCTGTAGTTCCAGCCAGTTCCAGGTTTTACGGGACAGAGGAAAACCAAACTGGCCGTAATTGCGAAGTATGTTTAATAAAGCGGCTTTCATCTTGTTATTATAACAATTTAATAATCGGCTTAAAAAACCGGCAGATGAGGTTTTTTATCCAAATTTAAAACAAAATATATAAAAATTGAAGAATAAATGCTAATTAAATGTGAAGCTTTAAATTGATAGTTCTTCCAGCCCGGCTGATAATCCGGGAAATTGCCTACCCACAAAAAAGAACGAAAGGTGAGGTTATAAATTCGCATCAGAGTGGAGTGTGGCTGAAAAAGGATATATGCTTTAAAATGGTGTGCGTGTGCCGGGGAATATAATTCGGTTATGTTTCTTATATGAAGCTCTTATTTGGGGAGATATTTTTTAATCGCCTTGACAGCAAAAAACGTCTATTTTATCTTGGTTTAAATTACTGGCGAAGAAAAATTAATAAATTGAGGGTAAGATTGATGATGCAGTTATGGAAAAGAAATTCGGATTTGATAGGGTTTTTCTGTATAGCGATACTTCTGGGTATCACCGGCTGTGAGAAAAAAATATCCTATCCGGTGACGGAAGTTAAAACCGTGACGGATACCCTTCATGGGACTGTTATTGAGGACCCTTATCGCTGGCTGGAGGACCAGAATTCTCCTGAAACCAGAGCCTGGATAGAAGCGCAGACTGCATTGCTTGATTCATTAAAGAGAGAATTTCCCGGAGTGGATAAAATCCGCCAACGCTTGCTGGAGTTAATAAAGGTCGATGCAGCCGGGATACCGACCGAAGCCGGTGGCAAATATTTTTATTCGGCGCGCTCCAAAGATGAAGAATTGTATTCGATTTATATTCGCGAAGGTCTGGAGGGTCCCGAAAAGAAACTGGTTGACCCCCGGCAATTGGATGAGAATTTGACCCGAAGTGTGGAAATTCAGGCGGTTTCCGATAACGGCGACTTGCTGGCTTATAATGTTCGCGAAGCCGGTCAGGATGAAGTAATTGTTAAAATAATGAACGTGAATAGCGGTCAATACCTGGAAGACGAGTTTCCCAAAGCTTATTATACCAGCCTGGATTTTACCAGGGATAATAAAGGCTGTTATTATGGTCGCATGGAAAAAGAAGGCAGCCGGATTTATTTTCATCGTTTTGGCACCCCTTTCACCGAAGACCGGCTGATTTTTGGCGAGGGTTATGATGCCCAAAAGTATATTTCAGCCTCTTTATCCGAGGATAAGAAATATTTGATGATAGTTGTTTACCACGGCGCCGGCGGGTTGAAAACCGAGGTCTGGCTTAAGGATATTTCAAAAGACGGTCCTGTCAAACCCATAGTCACAGATATCGAGGCACAATTCAGTCCCGTTATAATTGATAATATGATATATTTCCTTACCGACTGGAAGGCGCCGAATAAACGTGTATTGGCGGTTGACCTGGCTAAACCCGCTGTTGAGAACTGGCAGGAGATAATTCCTGAAAAGGAATTTCCTATCGAGAACCTAAGTCCGGCGGGAGGAAAACTGTTCGTCGAATATCTCGAAAACGTCACCGGGCATATCAGGATTTTCAACCCTAAGGGAGAACTTTCGGGTGAAGTGGCACTGCCTGCGCTGGGTTCGGTCAGCGGGATGTACGGCCGCTGGGCGGGTAAGGAAGCTTTCTATAAATTCTCCACCTATACTATCCCGGAAACGATTTTTCGTTTTGATGTATCCAGCGGTAAGAGTTTTGTCTGGAGTGAAAAAAAAGTACCGTTTGCCAGTAATGATTACGAAGTTAGTCAGGTCTGGTTTACTTCCCGGGACAGCACCCAGGTACCGATGTTCCTGGTTTATAAAAAGGGATTAAAGCTGGACGGCCAAAATCCCACCCTGCTGACCGGATATGGAGGTTTCTCGGCAAGCATGACGCCATATTTTTCGGTTCGTTATGCCATGTGGCTGGAGATGGGAGGTATGCTGGCGGAAGTCAATCTTCGCGGGGGCTCCGAATTCGGCGAAGCCTGGCATCGGGCGGGCATGCTGGAAAACAAACAAAATACCTTCGATGATTTTATCGCCGCCGCTGAGTGGTTAATCGATAATAAATACACCCGGCCTTCCCGGCTGGCTTTATTCGGCGGCAGTAACGGTGGTCTTCTGATGGGAGCGGTTTTAACCCAACGGCCCGAATTGTTCAAAGCCATTGTCTGTACTTACCCGTTACTCGACATGCTTCGCTATCACAAATTTTTACTCGGCCCTCTGTGGGTTTCTGAATACGGCAGTGCCGACAATGCCGAACAGTTTGATTATATCTATAAGTATTCACCTTATCATCATGTCAAAAAAGGTGTTTCATACCCGGCAGTGCTGTTTATAACCGGCGATGGCGACACGCGTGTTGACCCGATGCATGCCCGGAAAATGACTGCTATGCTTCAAGCCCGTACCGGTTCCAGTAATCCCATTCTACTGCATTATGAAACGGCTATAGGTCATTCCGGGGGACTGGCGATTTCAAAGGGCATAGAACAGGAGATTGATATGCAGGGTTTTCTGAGCTGGCAACTCGGTCTTAAACTTTGATTAAAGTCGGGTACGAAAAGTCAGACAGTTGGATAATGAGCCCGTTTTATGATTTATAATTAGTTGACTCGGATAGCAGACTTGTTTTATTTTTTTATACCGTACAAGCTTGTAACTAAGAAGGCAAACATGTGGTTAAAATGCACCCTGTGCAAATACACTTTTTATGGTTCCGCCAGAGACTGGGGGCAACCGTGTCCCCAGAAAAATTGCGAAGGAACCCTCGCTTATGATACCGGTTTTCAAGCATATTTTCCGACCAGTTCGCCCAATCTTATGAGGCGGTATTTTAAATGCAGTTACAGCAAGAAAATTATCCCCGAAGGTGAAATGGACCGGATGAATTTGAGAAAATGTGTCCGGTGCGGAAAAGTTGGAGGAATGTCGCCGATTTAAGCGTATTTATAAAATTAGGAAAGGTCGAAACCACTATGCCACAATAAAACGGCGAAAATGATTCCGACCTTTTTTTATGTTCATTTTCCTGGACTAACGCCAGGCGCCGATAATTATCCCGGCAATTACGAAACTGACCAGGTGGTAGAGAATGTTAATGACTGTTAAACCTGCCGGTCTTTTTTCAAAGGTATCGTTTATTCCCATTGAGGTTAAAACAAAACACGCGCCCACCAGTATAGCGATGGTTATCCCGTCGGCTATAGTGGTCCGGGCGGTCATGACCATCAGCCGGGCAATACCATAACAGGCGATAAAAGAGCCGATAATAGCAATTATGTAATTAATTGCCGAGGCATCGGCAACAACCTGTTCTTTGGTTTTTTTAATACCTTTCATCCAGGCATTACCAAACAGTATCGAGGAATACCAGATCCCTCCCAGAACCATATAGACGACGGCGGCTACCAGGACAGCCCAGTAATTCATTGTCATTGTTTCCATTTTATCTCATCCTTGATTTAAAATTTATGGTTTGAGCCTTGAGCTTATGATTAAATTATATAATTATCCAAAACGTACATATCTGAAAAGTAATCGCTCATCTTGACAATTAGATTTCAATTCATTCTCTGATAAATTCCTCCAGGGCTTTTCGTTCCGGGGCTGTCTTTGCCGGTTCAAGGGGAAATCCCAGAGGTGTAATGGTGGCTATATAGTGGTCTCTGGGTATGTTCAGCCGGTCTTTGATATCATCACGGTCCATAGCCGCTATCCAGCAGGTACCCAACCCGTAAAACCAGGCGGCCAGGATGAAGTGATATGCCGCAATACAGCCGTCCTGAATATATCGTCGCGATATAGCGGGGTCGGCACCGATAACCACGGCCACAGGTGCGTTGCCAATCGGTTGCGTACTTTTATCACGGGTTTTTGACAGCCACATTAACAGTTCCCGGTCTTTTATAAATTTGAAATAATACGGCTGAGAATTACGGGCGGTGGGAGCAAAACGCGATAATTCCAGAACCTGCCGAATTAAGCTTTCGGGAATCTCGGTATTTTCAAATTGACGGAAACTTCGCCTGGTTAGTAAGAGCCTGTCCCCCGACATATATGAAGTAATCCGGTGGTCGAAAAACTGGAATTCCACGACTCGTTCTTCCGGGTCATGGGCAAAAAAATGATAAATATGGTATTTTTCATTTATGGCGGGTACACTCATCGAAATATCTTTCAGCCGGTTGTGAAGTTTATCGATTTCATCTCTGCTTTCATAAAAGAAAGTCAGCATGGCCCGATTTTCAACCTCCTCGCGCCGGCAAAAACCAAAGAGAAAGTTATGGTGCCTGAAAATAAGACAGTCTTTCTGTTCCAGCCACAACTCGCTACCGATTTGATTTAAATAAAATTCTCTCAATTCTTCAAGTTTTTGGGTCTTAAAAAAAATAATACCACTCATGAGAAGCCTCGTTATGTTTCTTTTTTTATTACCGATTAAAAAATCAAGTTAATTGAATCTTATATTCCGGTCAAGAGTTCTCCGGGTGGTTTTTATTCCATTGAGGTACAAATACTTATAAGTCGTGACATTTTGATGACAACTTATTATGTTATTTTTGATAATTTGTTTTTTTTCAATAACATTTCTGTTAATTTTTTGTGAACCGAAACGTCATCCAGGGCGTTTTAGGACATTACAGCTTAATTGACAGAAAGATACACTTTATATTATAAATATATTGTATTGATAGTTCTTAGACTAACGAAGGTAAGACAGTTGCAAAAAGAGCATGAAAAAAGGTCCATCCGCTTTGCCTTCCTGATATTTATCGTTATTGTCATATTTTCAGTTGGTCAATTAACATGGTGGTTGATTTTTCAAATAAATAATAACCAGGTAAAAAAACAGCTTCAGCTGGAAAAATTGAACCTTGAGATTGATTATCTGGCGCATCATATCAACCGTGATTTCCAGAGTTTTATTGATATCGTATCAGTCAAGCTGGGTTCGGAGGGTGAACAAAAGCAAAGCCATGAGAAGTTTTTATCCCGCTTACTTGAAAACCCGGCTGTTTACGGTTATCTGGTAATTGACAGCACTCGCGCTGTAAAGTATCAGGGCGGTGTAATAGATTCGACTTATTACACCCGCATAAATGAACACACCTGGTTATTTTTTGACCCTCTTTACCCGGAGAAAATCATAAAAACACATAAAGCCAGGCTGCAATTCACCAATTCCGGCTTCAACAGCGGTGCGGGAAGGCCCTGGGTCAGCACGAATATGTTTAGTGTAGAACCGGCAGTTACTGAAGAGCTGGACAGGGAAGCCCGGCGTCATATAGTGATGTTTGTTTCAGAAGGCGTTTTTTTCATGTTGATAATCCTTTTCGGAGCGTTTCTTATTTATCGTACCCTGCAGCGCTCGGAGGATTTAAAAGTCCAGCAGCAGAACTTCATTCAAGCCGTGACCCATGAATTCCGCACTCCTCTCACTTCGCTCAGACTTTACCTGGAGACTCTACAATCCGGTAAGGTTAGTATCGAAAAAACAGGTGAGATTCATGCCCGGATGCTCGATGATTGCGACCGTCTGGATCTGATGATTGATAATGTTCTTCAAGCCGGATTATACGAAAAAGGCAGTTATAAATTGCATCTGGTCAATACTGACCTGGCAGCCGACCTCAACGAATACCTGGACCGGCTGGAACCACTTTTCAAACGCCATAATGTTCAATTTTGTAGAGATATACAACCGAATCTCCATGTCAGAACGGATTACCCGGCGCTGGAACGAGCGGTCACCGCCCTGGTGGACAATGCCATTAAATATACAGCCGGTGAAGAAAAAAAGATTACTATTGCTCTGATGAAAAAGGGTAATAATGCGGAAATAACTGTTACCGATAACGGCTACGGGATTCCGCTAAAAGAACAGGAACGGATTTTTGACCGTTTTTACCGGGTAGGCAATGAACTGACAAGAACGGTTAAAGGGACCGGTCTGGGCTTGTACCTGGTCAAGCAGATTGTACAAGCCCATCGGGGAACTGTGACGGTATCCTCGGACGGTGATAATCAAGGTTCGGTATTTACCATTAACCTGCCACTGGTGGAATCATGAGTAAAAGAATATTAATCGTTGAAGATGAAGAAAACATAGCCGATGGCCTCAGTTTGAATCTCGAGGCTGAGGGTTATGAAACGGTGGTCGCCGGCGACGGGAACAAGGCTTTGAACCTATGGCGACAGGGCGATTTTGATTTGATTTTGCTCGATATAATGTTGCCCGGCAAGGACGGTCTTGAGGTTTGTCGAACTATCCGCAAAGAATCCGGAAGGATACCCGTATTGTTTCTGACCGCGCGCGACCGCGAGGATGACCGGGTGGAAGGTTTTCTGGCTGGTGGTGATGATTACTTGACCAAACCCTTCAACTTGCAGGAATTGCTTCTGCGGGTGGGGGCTATTTTCCGCCGCCAGGTTTGGTACGGCAGCAGTAAACTTAAAACCGACCGTCTGAAGTTCGGTGATTTCTGGGTCGATTTTAAAAGTTATCGAGCCCGGGGAATCGAGGGCGAAGTGGAGCTTTCTCAAAAGGAATGCATGATAATGAAATTTCTTGCCGAGCACGCTGACGAGGTGGTGAGTCGGGATATGATTCTCGATGCGGTCTGGGGCTATAATATTTACCCCTCCAACCGGACGGTGGATAATTTTATTGTTAAACTGCGCAGACTTTTTGAAACGGATTCGACCCAGCCGGTCTATCTGCATACTATCTGGGGAACCGGGTATAAATTTACCCCTTCGGGAACGAAAAATGAAAAAGCATAATTTCATTAGCGCCGCTTACGGGCGTCCGCATGAGCGTATCCCGGTCTGGATAATGCGTCAGGCTGGTCGTTACCTGCCCGAATACCAGGCGGTAAAAAAGAAATATTCATTCATGCAAATCTGCCGTTCACCGGAGCTGGTGGCCGAGGTCACGGTACAGCCGGTGGAAATACTCGGTTTCGATGCCGCCATTATTTTTTCGGATATCCTGCTTCCTCTCGAACCTTTGGGAATCAAGGTTGATTTTACCGAAAACGGTCCCCGGCTTTTTCCTCTGGTCGAATGTCCTGCCGATGTAGCCCGGTTAAAAGCATTTGACCCTGCCCGGGAGCTGGATTTTGTACTTGAGGGCATTCGTGTTGCCCGGGAACGGTTGCGCGACCAGGTGCCGCTGATAGGTTTTTGCGGGGCTCCCTTCACTATGGCGTATTATGCTACGGAAGGTCGCAGTTCTTCAAGTGATAGTAAAATTAAACGTTTTATTTTTGAACATCCTGGTGCGGCTGTTGATTTCCTCTCCCGGCTGGCGGAAATTATCGGCCAGTATCTAAAAGCTCAGATTGCCGCCGGAGCCGAAGCCGTGCAGCTCTTTGACAGCCGGGGCGGTATCCTTTCACCGGAAGATTACCTAACATATTCTCTTCCTTTTATCAAGCGGGTGTTTGAAATCTGCCGTACCGAGGGTGTTCCGAGAATACTTTATCTTAACAACAGCGCCCCCTTCCTGGAATGCCTGGTCGGCATCGATTGCGAGGTAATCGGTATCGACTGGCGTACCGATCCGGGTCAGGCAGGTAAGATTCTCAAGGGCAAGACCATCCAGGGAAATCTTGACCCGTATCTTCTGTTCGCCGCCCCTGAAAAGCTCGAAGAAAGAATAACACAGCTTCTGGAAAAAGTCGGCGACCATAACAGATTCATATTCAATCTCGGGCACGGGATTATTCCTCAAACCCCAGTGGCGAATGTTCGTCTTTTGGTGGAGAAAGTTCATGGCTATAGAAAAAGAGCCTCAGAAATCAAAGTTATTGGTTGACCGTTCCCTGCTTTATAAGTATGACCGTCCGGGGCCGCGTTATACCAGTTATCCCACCGTTCCCGAGTGGAGTGCAAATTTTGGACCGGATGATTACATAACGGCCCTTAAGGAAGCGTCCCGATGCGACGAGCCGCTTTCCCTTTATATTCATATTCCTTTCTGCAAAGCGCGCTGCTCTTATTGTGGCTGTAATTCCTGTGTCATTCGCAACGAAACAAGAGTCGAAGAATACCTGGACCGGATTGAGCAGGAACTCAAACTTGTACGGTCTTATCTCGGTCGGCGTGACCGTCTCAGCCAGATGCACTGGGGCGGAGGAACCCCCACTTTCCTGAATGAAAAACAGTTGTCCCGTTTATTCAATGTCGTTAAAGATGTTTTCTGTTTTGATTTTCAGGCGGAACTGGCCATTGAGCTGGACCCGCGAGTGACCTCTGTGGCACAGCTGATGCTTCTGGCCGGGCTGGGTTTCAACCGGGTATCGCTGGGAGTTCAGGATTTTACGGAAAAAGTTCAGAAAGCCATCGGGCGGAATCAAACTTGGGAACAGACCGAAAAAGTATTTTCGGCGTGCCGTCAACTGGGTTTTACGGGAATCAATATTGACCTCATTTATGGTTTGCCGTATCAGAGTACAGCAGATTTTTCCCGCACTATTGACCGGGTTATCGGGCTTGGAGCCGACCGGGTGGCGGTGTACAGTTATGCCCACCTGCCGCAAATGAAACCTAACCAGCGGAAAATCGACGCGACTGCCTTACCCGGGACCGGGTTGAAATACGACCTCTTTGCAACCGCCGTGGAATTATTATTACAGGCGGGATATGTCCAGATAGGCATGGACCATTTTGCCCGCCCTGGGGATGATTTGGCCCGGGCGCTGGCTAAAGGCGTCCTGAATCGCAATTTCATGGGTTATACTCCTAAAGTAACTTCGGATATGCTCAGTGTGGGCATGTCGGCAATAAGCGATATCGGCGGTTGCTTTGCTCAGAACACTTCGCAGCTGGATGTCTATATGAAGGTTATAGCGAGCGGCAGACCGGCTGTTTATCGCGGCTGGCGACTTTCCCAGGACGATAAGATCCGCCAGTGGGTGATTCTTTCTTTAATGTGTAACTTCGTCCTCGATTTTAATAAACTGGCAGAACGTTTCGCCGTCGATTATTATGATTATTTCCAAGAAGAGAACAATGACCTCGAGGAGTTCATTAACGACGGTTTGCTGGAACGACAAGAACACCTGCTTCTCGTGAAACCGGAGGGTCGGATATTTGTAAGAAATATCGCCATGGTATTTGATATTTACTTAAGAAGAAAACAATCAGGTCAAAAACCTCTCTTTTCGCGAACCATTTGATATAGTTGAAAACCGATGCTTGCAGCGTTGAAAAAAAATGGGCGGTTTCTGGAATATCCTTCGCAAGTTATTGATTTCCGGAGGCAGAAATGGGGGGTCGTTTTTATGAATATGGGAGGCCCGGAAACGGTTGACGATATCCAGCCCTTTTTGTACAATCTTTTCAGTGACCCTTATATCATAAAACTGCCTTTTTCGAGTTTTTTGCAAAAACCTCTGGCGCGTTTGATATCTTCCAGAAGAACCAGGAAGGTTAAAAGTCATTATGAGGCTATCGGAGGCGGCTCACCTCTTCTTAAATGGTGTCGCCGGGTGGCTGGTGAAGTTGAGATAAGGCTTAAAAACGATTATCAAGCGGTAACAACCTATGTTAGTATGAAATATACCACGCCTTTTATAAGCGATGCCCTTTCGCAAGCCGCCGCGGACGGATGTTGTCATGTCGTGTTGGTGAGCCTATTCCCTCAATATACCATGGCTACTACCGGTACCGCTCTGGCTGATGTAAAAAGCTGGCTTGAAAAAAATAAGACAGCTATGACTTTTTCGGTAATCGCCGCCTGGCATGACTATCCTGATTATATTAATCTGCTACGGAGATATATCGACGAAGCCATGAACGCAGGCGATAAAAACAGAACTAAACTGCTTTTTTCTGCTCATTCCCTGCCGGTCAAACTGGTGGAAAGTGGTGACCCGTATTTAAAACAGGTGACTGAAACCGTCGAACTGGCCGGTGAAGGTTATGATTATGAGTTATCGTTTCAATCTCGTTCGGGACCGGTGAAATGGCTGGAACCGGAAACGAAAGCGACCGTATTGAAACTTGGCCGGGAAGGAGTGTCTGACCTGGTGATAGTGCCGATAAGTTTTGTTTCGGACCATATTGAAACTCTTTATGAGATAGATATCGAACTCAAACAGTTCGCCCTCGAGGCTGGTATAAAAAAATTCACCCGCACCCGTTCTTTCAACGATGACCCGGAATTTATCCGATGTCTGACGGGAATGGTCGAAAAGGTAATAACTGACGGGCAGGGGTAGATACTATGAAACGAGTTGCAATTATCGGCGGTGGTATTTCGGGGCTGTCCGCTCTGCATTTTTTAAAGCAGGCGGCCGGTGATTCTCTGGAAATTACCCTTTTCGAAAAAGACCGGCGCCCGGGTGGGACTATCAATACCGACCGCTCGGACGGTTTCATTTCTGATTGGGGACCAAATGGTTTCCTCGATAAAGTACCCCTGACCCTGAGAATGGTAGATGAACTGGGTTTGAGACCGCTCCTTGAACCGGCGTCGCCGACAGCTGAAAAGAGATTTATTTACCGTCATGACCGTCTTCATGAAATTACTCCATCGCCCCTTAAATTTCTCCGCTCGCCGCTTCTTACGCTTCCGGGACGCCTTCGCCTGGTATGCGAACCGTTCATAAAAGCCAAGAAAGACGAACTCGAAGAGCCAATATTCGATTTTGCTGCTCGACGGATAGGTCGTGAAGCGGCGGAGAATATGATTATCCCGATGGTATCCGGTATCTTCGGAGGAGATGCAAAAAAATTATCTCTTCCGGCTTGTTTTCCGATTATGGCTGAAATGGAAAAAGAATACGGGTCCCTGTTCAAGGCTTTAATCGCTCGTAAAAAAGCGGGGAGTAACGCCGGTCCGGCGGGTCCATCGGGACGCCTGACTTCTTTTAAAAATGGTCTTTATACTTTAATAGAGACCATGCACCGGCGATATGGGGATTATATAAAGACCGGTATCGAAGTAGTACTGGTCGATAAATCTGAGGATAGCTATCGATTGCATTTTAAAAATCGTGAACCCGAAGTTTTCGGAGCTGTTTTCTGTGCTACTCCTTCCTATGCCGCCGCGAACTTCTTTTCCGGCATGGATAAAAAACTGCAGGCTCTTCTTGAGTCGATACCTTACACCTCGATATGTGTCGTCAGTCTGGGTTATCACCGAAGGGATGTCCGTCACGACCTGGAGGGCTTCGGCTTTCTGGTTCCCCGCAACCAGGACCTTCGTATTCTCGGCTCTATCTGGACGTCGTCTATTTTCAAGGACAGCGCTCCCCCGGATATGGTTCTGTTCCGCACGATGGTTGGTGGTGCCACCGACCCGGATGCAGTGTATTTAGCGGAGCCGGAGCTTATCCGTATTGTCGAGAGCGAGCTTAACCGTATCGTTGGTCTTGAAGGTAAACCGGTTTATATCCGAGTTTTTAAATATGAACAGGGTATTCCCCAGTTTGTTATGGGACATCCTCAGAAGATGAAACAGCTGGAAGGTTTTGAAAAACAATACCCCGGCTTGTATTTTACCGGGAATGCCTACGACGGAGTCGGACTTAATGATTGTGTTATCCGGTCCGAAAAAGTTGTCACCCGATTTTTGAAGCGGGTCATGGTGCCGGTATTCTGAATTTGTGTCGCATTCTAAAGAATCAGCTAATCTAGCTTTGGCTATAGGTGGTTGAAATATTCCGGAGGGAGATTTTAAAATAGGTTTCATTCAACCGGCAGGATAGTTACCGGATTTCCAGCATGCGGTCAAGAGAGGCCCGTGCCCGGTTCATGATGTCATCGGGCAAAGTGATCTCATAGCGATTGTGCTCCAGAGCCGCCAGCGTATCCTCGAGAGTGATCAGATTCATATGGGGGCAGCGCACGCTGCACAGGCGAAGCATTTCCCGGTGCGGGTTTTCCGCTATTATGTTATCGCCCATGCTGCATTCGGTCAAAAGAAGATAGCGGGGAGCAGCTACATTACGGACATAATCGATCATCTGCCGGGTGCTGCCGGAAAAATCGGACGCCTGGACTACTTCGGGACTGCATTCGGGGTGGGCTAATATCACAACATCGGAAAACTGCTTGCGGACATTTTCTATATCTTCAACCGTGAACTGCTCGTGAACTTCGCAACGGCCGTTCCAGCCCAGTATCACCCGTTCAAAATTAGACGGGTCGTCGGATTTTTGCGGTGCCGGTCGAGAAGGAAAGAGGATGGTAACGCCAACTTCAGCCGCTACATTTTTGGCCAGATATTCATCCGGTAAAAAGATGACTTTTTTATGACCCTGATCCATAAGATGCTTGACGACTTTGGCTGCGTTCGAGGAAGTACAGCAGATATCGGTTTCCGCCTTGACATCGGCATAAGTATTGACATAGCTGACCACCGGTACACCCGGAAAACGTTCTTTCAAAAGGCGGACATCGTGCCCGGTCAAACTGGCCGCCAGAGAACAACCGGCTTTTTCGGCAGGCAGCAAAACAGTACGGGTGGGATTGAGAATCTTGGCGGTTTCAGCCATAAACCTGACCCCGCAGAAAATAATAATATCCGCCTGGCTTTCGACCGATATCCTGGCCAGTTCAAGCGAGTCTCCCACGTAATCCGAAACCGTATGATAAAGAGCCGGCTCCATATAGTTATGCGCCAGGATAACCGCATTTTTCTGGCGTTTGAGCTGATTTATCTTAAAGGCCAGCTCTGCCTTGGGAACCAGTTCAAAGTCCGGGACTATCCGGGACAGCCGGACTTTCATCAACTCATAGGTTTCTTCAATACTGGCGGCGTTCTGTATGGTCATCGGTTCTGTCATATTTTTTGCGAGCATATCAATATCCAATTATAATATCTAAATAAAAATACGCAATTTCTTAATATTTTAATATAACAAATTGCCAATTTATCTGTTCCATGAAGGGTCATCTGACTCGAACGGGGAATGACGGGATTGTTTATTATCTAAGTATATGTCCAGCAGTACGATATAAATACAAAATTTAAGGCTGACAAATTGAATTATAAACTCGATTTAATTAAATAAAAGAAGGTTTTCCTTTACGAATTCAAAATGATGAAAATAAGACGGATGATTTATACTTTTGGTCGCTATTATCGTCACTCTGGCCATAAGTACCATACCGGTTTTCTGCTGGAATTTGTTGTTGATGGAAAAGGGAATTTTAATAGGCGTATGCTAAAATAACCAGCCTGTAATAATTAAAATAATAAACCGGCGATACTCATAAGCACCGCCGGTTTTTTTTAGCCCTCCTTTTACGGATTACTTTTTAAAGAAAATTTTTGAAAAAATTATTTCCGCCGGACAGAACCGGGTGAAAGATGATTGCATAAGGTTAAAACCGACCAATGCCGTCAGTAGAAACCAGTAAGACGAGAAGAAATAACCCAAAGTAAGCGATACCAAAATCAATGTGCCCGCTAATAGTCTGATACGGTGTTCTATATTCATTATGCCTCCTTATCAATAGCCGTAGGTTACTTTTAAATAGATATTATCGTTCTTTTTGAAGCGGCCGAAATCGGTATAATCATCCCGGCTGTCGAAAATGTTGGCTCCTGCCGTTAGTGTCAAAGCGTCGGTGTATTTGTAACTAACGGAAAAACGGCCATAGAAGTCTTCTTCTGAAGGGGAGTAAAAGCCGAAAGCTGAGACTGTCACCGTCTCCATCCATAATAGCTGGGTAAGACGGGAAGTAATGAGGTGGTACCATTCGTCCATTGCCGTCATCTCTTCCGGCAGATTTTGTTTATACACCTCGTAATCCAGCATGTAATTATTTTGATATTGGAAATTAGCCGTAAGCGTGGCATTCAGTTGCCGTTCAAATCCAAGCATACTGTTGACAGAGGAATTGGGTATGAGAGGGTCGTTGCCGTCGGTGTCTTCACGGGAATCATAAAAGCCGGATTCCAGCCAGCCGATACCGCCCATGAGCGGCAAGCGGACTGAAGCCCCATAGACATGGAGACGGGGATAATAAGCCATCGAAGCGACCATATCGAGGGCGACAGGATTTTTATAGAAACCACGATAAAAATACAAAGCGATATCAACTTTGCCGACATAGCGGCTGTACCGGGCGGCTAATTCACCGTTGTGGAAACGGGCTTCGGGCATCCGGCCTTCAAAAAAATAATCTTCGCCCCCGACAATCGCACCTGTCAGAGGATTGAAATAGCTGAATCTTTCACCGGTGGGTATGCGGTTGGGAGTGAAGCGCGGGGTGTAAACTCCGGAGAAAGTGCCGAGGGAAGAATAGTATGCCAGCCGCAGGGCGTTCTGGGGGGCTTTGAGATACTGGTCATCGCGACCGTTGAAGAAGGACGGGTAATCCTTGGCGAACAGGTCGTTTATGAAAATCAAATCACCGGTCCCCCAGGTTATAATCTGGCGGCCGATTTTAAAATCGAGATTGTTCCCCAGTTTGAACTTGACGTAAGCTTCCCGGAGTTCAAGCTCCGAAGCCGGCCGGTTGTAGTCGTCGTAAACAAAATCGAGCCGTCCGAAAAACTCAGCCGCATCGGAATAGGACTCTAACCTTAACTGCAGACGGGTTTCCGAAGCCGTCATTTCCGAAGAGGTGGGATTGTCCCGGTCAAGACCGCCCCCGTAAAGCCCCTGAACGAAGCCTCCCAGGGTGGTCTGTTCGGCATTAGACCGGGTCGCAGTTGCTATCAACAGGAGCCCAGCCGCCAGAAATGAAGGATATATTCTTTTCATGGACCTGTCCCTCCCCGGTTATTTGATGAATTCACGGGGCGGATTCTTCAGGTATCTTTCCGTGAAAATATCTTCATGGATCTTTATATTGTATTCGATATTGGAAAATTCGACGGTGGTGAATTGACTTTTCTGTACATTTTCCATTTTTCTTAAAGTCGGCGTTTGGATGCCGTCCATGGTTTCAATTTTATCGACCGTGAAAATTCTCTCCAGCTGACCTTTTTTATCGTAGTATTCTTCTCTAACCGGGAGAATATATTCCTTGTCGATAAAAGTGATCTTGCGGGCAAATCCCCTATAATTTTCTTTGGGTATTGATTCTATAACGAAAACCGCCCGGTTGTTATAGGTATCTTCGCGCAGGATTTTATGGCTGTCCTCGTTCCAGTGGCGTCCGGAGACATCCTCATAGGTGAAGTCGGAGCCCACGAAACTGGAATTTTTATCGTCGGCGGAGATCCGCTTGACCAGGTCCACGGAGGGAACGTACAGCCAGCGGTTATCGGTTGCGTTTGGCATCTTGTGGACCATAAAAGTCAGCCGCGAAACATCACTGGGCTGTTTGAAATAGGTATAGTAATTCTGACGGCCGCCGTCTTCAAAGTCGAGGCGGAGCATGGTGAATTCGCGAAGCCGTTCTTTACCCCGGGAGTTGGAGATGGTCATTTTTACCTCGGCGATGCCGTCATCGCCGGCATAATAAAGATTCAGGTGAGCTTGTTTCATGAGTTCCGTAGCCCGGTCGTCCTGGGCGATACTATGAGCGGCAACAATAACAAGCAATACCGCGGCGAGCGATAGCGTTTTTATCAAATTCATTTTATCCTCCATTATTTATAGTTTCACAACTTTTTCTTCGAAATTGTTTTTGACGGTCACCGGAGCGGGAAGAAGTCTTTTATGAAAAATGATAAATAGCGATGGCAACAGGAGCATGGTCACTGCTCCGGAAACCAGCATGATGGCGAAAAAGAACGAACCGACTGTGATATAGGGGACCAGTGAAGATATGAACATGGGTATAAACCCGATTGCAATAACAAGAACATTGCGCCCGATGGCGCGTCCCAGACTTTCGAAAATCTCCGGGTAGGTTTGTTTGAAATCGCCTGTCCGCTCGTGAATATATTTGGTTCGTTTTATGAAATGGATGGCGAAATCTATCGATAACCCGAGCGTCAGGGAAGACAGTACCGCCACCGGCATGTCGTAGGATTTACCGATATAACCGATGGCGCCATAGATAGCCATGATGGTAATGCTTAAAGGGAGCATGGAAATGAAGCCGAGTACGACTGAGCGGAACAGAAATATCATCATGATGAAAACAACGGCGAACGAACTCAAAAGGGCAGAACGCATACCGCCCACCATCTTTTCCTGCCAGATGACATTAACATAGGGCAGGCCGGCCCAGTTGACCTCCAGCGGCACCGGGGGGGGATTATTCTTCAGATATGCCGTGACTTCGTCAACTACCGAAACCACCGACTGGTTGTCGCCCTCTTTGAGCTGTACCCAGAGATTGGTACGGGCGTAATTCGGGGTTACGAATTTGAACAGATCGTCGGGATTGCCGCCGGATATCTCGAAAAGGAACAAGTTCTGGGCTACTTCCTCCTGGTTGTCGGGGATGGCGAATTTGGACCGGTCGCCGTCGTAAAGCTCATAGCGGACTTTTTTGACAACATCGGTCAGGCCGGTGGTGGCGCCGACAATTTCGTTTTTTTCCAGTTGCTTTTGTAATTTGTTGATGTATTTGAGAACTTCCGGGTTTTTCATGGCGTCATCTTCAAGGCCATCGAAAACGAGATAATTCATATAAGTACCGGCCAGGTGCTGGTTGAGAACCCGGTCAGCCACCCGCAGGGGGTGGTTCTTTTTAAACCATTTGACCGGATTGTCGTTGACTACGATTAAACTGAGACCGATCGCGGCTGCCACCATTACCACTCCGGAACCAAAAATTACGGCTTTATAATAACGGCGATTAAAGTTACGAAAGACATGCATGATACGGGCGAGAGGACCGTTTTCCTTATCGCTAAGTCCGAAATTACGCAGGGTCTTATCCGAAATTAAAACCGCATACGCCGGGTTAAAGGTTAACGACAACAACCAGGCAACGAAAATGCCGAAGGCAACGAAAAGCCCGAAAACCTTGACCGGTGGAATGGGAGTGAGAGCTAGCGAAAGAAAGCCGACAATGGTGGTGACGGTCGTAAACAGGATAGGGACAAACAATTCGGAGATGGTGTTGCGGATAGTGGTTTTTTTATGTTTGTGTTTCTGGTAACGGTCGTGAAATTCCGATATGATATGAATTGAATTCAGCACGGCGATGGGTATCAGGAAAATCGGTATCATGGAACTCATGATATGAACGGTATGTCCGGTTAAAATTAAAAGACCCATCGCCCAGATAACCGATACCACGGCAACTATCATCGGGGCGAGCACGATTTTAAAATTTCTGAAAAATATCAGCATTAATAAGAAGATAATCAATCCGGCCAGCGGGGCACTGACCGCCATCTGTCGGAACATCTCAGCACCGAAACTGTCCTCAGCAACCGGAAGACCGGCAATGAAATACTGTTCGCCATGCGAATGACGGTCAATTATCGTCTGGATTTCACCCGCTATCCGGTGGGACATGTTTTTCGATTCGATGGGAATAAACATGGCGATAGCCTGACCGTCCTCGGAAGCCAGCTTACCCCTTAAGATGGGATTTTCCTTAATGCGCCCGAGAATATAACGGGCTTCCTCATCACTTTGCGGTTCTTTATCAAGCAGTGTCTTGACAGTTAGAACACCCTCGGTTTGCTTGATATCATCAACCATGGATGGCGCCAGGATATCCTCGGCAATGACGCCGTCAATTTCCGCTACTTCATTAATAATTCGATATATATCGGTTAAAAGCTGCTTGTTGAAGGCTCCTTTTTCATCCACCACGCCGACCGCAATAAAGTCATAGAGAGCGAATTCCTCTTTGACCTGGTGGTCGAAAAGACGAACCGGTTCGTCAACCTCAAGCATGTTTTCCGGGTCCGTGTCGATTTTTATGTCGGGCAGTTGCAGGGCAAAAAAGACCGTAATCAGTACCACACTGACCATTACCAACCAGGGGTGGTTGATGGAAAAATCTGTAAATATTCTTTTCATAAATTCGTTCCTTCCAATTTCACCGGAGTGTTATTGTCTGGTTAGATTGAAAAAGCTTGAAAAGGATTCAAAAGAGCCCAAAAAATATTAAGTTGTATTATAAGAGGTTGTCCGACAACAGGGTGGGGCAGGAAAGTGTTTGATTTCAGTGAACTTAGGTCAGTTATATTTCATGAAAGACTGGTGGTTTGATATAAAGTAATGAAGATAAATCGAGTCTATATTCTATAAATGAGGGATTATTTTTTGGTTTTGAATTTTTTTTCCCACTTACGGCGGAGCACATTGTTGAGCCGGTTTTCGATTTCCGCCGGTAGACGTTCGGTTTTACCTTCGCGGCACAGAACCACTGTCTGACGCAGGGTATCGACCATTATCCGGCAGTTGCGACATTCTTTGAGGTGTTTGTCTATTTCCTCGCAGAGTGATGGGTCAAGTTCGCCGTCGATATAATCGCAAATATTTTGAATCTGCTTATTACATTTTTTCATCGACTTTCTCCTGGAAATATTCGGAAAGTTTCTCCCTCATAGCCAGGCGGGCTCTGAGTATGCGCGATTTGGTCGCCGGCAGGGATAATTTCAGAATTTTCGCCACTTCTTTAATAGGCATATCTTCGATGTATCTCAGAATAAAAGGCAGGCTGTAAATATGAGGTATTTCAGCCAGAGCGGTCTCCACGATTCGATTAAGTTGTTTTTGTTCATATAATTTGTGTGGATCGCCCCAGTCGAATAACGCCGCATGCGTATTTTCATCGGAATGCCCCGAAGGCAGGTAATCTTCAATTTGTTTGAGATTCATCTTCTTGCGATTTCCCATGTGTGACCTGACCCTGTTTAAGTCAATCGTATAAAGACAGGTGCCGAACGACGCTTCGAGTCGGAATTTATCTATATTGTCGATGGCTTTTATAAACGTGTCCTGGACGATGTCCTCGGCATCCTCACGGTTGCCGGTCAATTTAAAGGCCAGACGGTATATTTTATCCTTCTCTTTAGCTATCAGGCGAGTGAAAGCATTAAAATCACCGCCCTGAGCTGATTTAACCAATTCCTTTTCATTCATTGGATAAAAATATAGGTAAAACGATTCAAAAAAACAAGACCACCGAAAAGGGATAATTTAACACCGACGTTCTATCCTGGTTTTTTTCAATCTGTACCGGTTGATGTCTGGGTCACAAAATTATTTTTCTATATCATTTTTGTTCATACCGGTTCAAAATAATGATTCATAATTTAAATAAAGGCTTTATAGCCCTGTATTAAAATATATATGAGTGACGATACTGACAAAATTCATCGTCGGCAGTGCCCCTTTTCAAAGGTTAACAACGGGATTCCATTTTATATCTTAAGTAAAAGGGAATGAATATCTTATAAGTAGTTTAGACTGTGGAACTTAGTTTCAAGGAATACATTATTGATTTATTCATCTATGGCGATTATAAACCTTATTAGGGCTGTTTATGAAATCTGGGCGAAAAGGATATTATTTGCAAAAATTCAATATATGTGTATATTTCATATAAACTTATATAATACACGTCCCGTCTTATATAAATAAAATAATTTCGGAGGATTGCATCGATGAAATATCATCATTTAATTTATTTATTCTTTGTATTATTACTTTTATCAGGAGCGGTTCTGGCTGATAAAACCCCCGGCAATCTTTACCGGGTGAAAATAAACAGTCTGATTGACGCAGAAAAACTTAATTCCGTCCCGATTGTTCCGGTTTACCGCTTATATGACGGGTACCTGGTAATAGCAGACGTTACCACTGCTGATTTACTGGAAAAAGACGGATTGATGATGGAATTTCTGGCTGCGGATGTATCTCTGGAACTTCTGGCTGTCGATAACCGCCGGGACCGTGAAAACACGAAAAGATTTCCGGTCGTATTTGAAGAGGATCATGTACGCCTTCTGAAGATAGATTATGCCGGTCGGGCGCAATCGGAGGGTGGGCGGGAATTGGTCGCCATCGATAACACTCATCTGGAGATAACCTATCATGTACCCCCCCGGATTGATGCCCGGGCGCTGTTGAGCACGGTGGACCTTGACACTATCGTCAATCGCGTCAGCCAGGATTCGGTGACTGTATATCTTAATCGTCTTCAAGCGTACCGGGAACGTCTGACCGGGACGGATTCCTGCAACGCCGCCGGTTCCTGGATAAGGAGTAAATTTTTATCGTATGGTTATACCGATGTTTCTTACGATTATTTCTACGGGCAACAGCTCCCGGACTATCATTATGTAACTTCGCGTAATGTCGTAGCTGTAAAACCGGGTAGTCTTTATCCTAATCAGTATATTGTTGTCGGGGCTCACTATGATGGAGTGCCACAAAGCCCGGCGGCCGACGATAACGGTACGGGTGTGGTGGGGGTTCTGGAAATTGCCCGGGCGCTCAAGAATATTGAAACCGAGATGACTTTCGTATTCGTAGCTTTCGACTCCGAGGAGTCCGGTTTAATTGGCTCTGAGCACTATGCCGATAATGCCGCCGCCAACGGCGACAGTATCGTTTTCATGCTTAATATGGATATGATCGGTCACTATACGAACTCCGCCCACGCTAATCTTTATTACGGCTCGGAAAGAGCTTATTCATTACTCTGGGGCCAGCTGGCTTCGGAACTGGTCGGTATTACCGGGCATCTGGCCGGTTCGTCAACTCGTTCGGACCATGCTCCTTTCATTCAAAACGGCTATGATGCCATTTTTGTCCAGGAATACGACTTTTCCACCGTTTATCATACATCTCAGGACAGTACCACCTATGTCAACAATGAATATGTTACCCGGATGATTAAGGCTTCCCTGGCGACGGTTTTTACCGTCAATCGGGCGCTGCCCGCTATAACCGTTACTCATGCCTATGACGCCGGTGACGGCGAGTCGATCGAAGTTCACTGGTTGCCCGGCAATATGTCCATGATCGATAGTTACCGGCTTTATTATGATACGGAACCTGCCAGTCACCTTGATTCCATCTTTGTCTCCAAAGACAGCACGCGTTATATGGTGTCGGGTTTGACGGAAGGACAGCGCTACGGTTTTTATGTTATTGCTGATAATAACGAGGGACGTTCATCGATACAGTATAATAAAATTCTGGGGACACCTTATCACCTGCCCGTATTACCCGCCAATCAGCAGGCTCTGCCGCTGTTGAATGGGATCAAATTGACCTGGCAGAACAATAACAACGAGCTTGATTTCAAATGTTACCAGGTTATCCGGGACGGTTACCTGTTGCCGGATATCATTAATGATACTTTATTCATCGATGTCGACCCCGCCCTGGGTACCGATATCCACGAGTATTTTGTCGTGGCGGTTGATTACGATGATAATATATCCGATACTTCCGGGGTGGCTCCTCTCTTGATGAAAGCCGCCACTCTCGACGCCAACCGCATTCTGGCGATCAACCGAACTTCGTATAACTACGCCATCTCCAAGGCTTACCTTACCGGTCAGTTCTTGAATGAAGCTCTGGGCGGTTACTATTATGATTATCTTTCGGATTCTGCCTACCTGAAAAAAACCAATAACATTGATTTGATTGACCTGGTCGATTACGGCTTGCTGGTCATTGGAGCCGAATCAGGAGCGGGCTACGATGATATCGGACAATTACCCCGGCCGGTGGTATTCTTGAGGACATTGCTTATTACCTGTCGCTCGGCGGTAAGGCTGTCATATTCGGTCGCTGGGGGAATATCAGCACACTAAGCAACCAGGTCACCACCGTGACCTATCCTCAGGGTACTCATAACGAAGCCTATGTCGATGTCTTTCAGGTTTATTCCCGGACTTTACCGCTTTCCTATGTCCAGGTCAGTAATTATACCATTTCTTCGGACCTGGTCGGGGCTCACAGCCAGCTTACCGGGTTCCCTGATTTGGTCTGGGATTCCACGGCGACCCATATCCACAGCGCTCCTTTTACCCCCATCGGGGGAATTCCCTGTCAGAGCCTTCCGAATCTCAATTATGCCGGAATTGACATCGTTTATACGTATGATTCCGGTACAGATTCGGCGCTTACCGAAGGCTGGCCTGTTGCCTGGCGGCATCTCGGAGGTCCCTATCAGTTTTATTTCTTCGACATTCCTTTTTCCTTTATAAACCGTACGGCCGCCGTGACGGCTTTGCGCCAGGCTCTCACCGACCTTGGTTTTGAAGCTCCCGAAGATGCAGACCTTGACGGTGTGCCCGATTTCGTTGATAACTGTCCTTCGGACTATAACCCCCTTCAGGAAGATAATGACCATGATGGAGCGGGGGATATTTGTGACGATGATGACGATGACGATGGGATTTTAGATATTAATGATAATTGTCAATTCGTGAGTAATCCCGACCAGATAGACAGCGACCTTGACGGGATTGGAGACCTGTGCGACCTTTGTCCCGGTTATGATGATAATCTTGACGGTG
>CAZUAS010000028.1:0-8021 GCA_964618515.1 uncultured Ignavibacteriales bacterium
GAGATGGAATCTCGTGACTGGAGTTCAGACGTGTGCTCTTCCGATCTCGCCTTTCGGATTCAAACAGTTCCAGTAAAAAGTATGGTTATAAACCTGGGCGCCGTTGTTAAATATACCCCCGGCGGCATCCTTTATGATTTCTTCTAGAGTAGCCTTTTCAAATTCCGTTCCCTTGATAAGATTATTCAGATTATTTACATAGGCTTGATGATGTTTACCATAATGGTATTCGAGGGTTTCTTTTGATATGACCGGCGTCAGGGCATCCATCGCATAAGGTAGTTTCGGCAATTCGTGAGCCATAATATCTCCTTTCCAGTTTTATCTATTTTTATTTGATGAGTATTTTTTACCCCTTTTTTCATTAAGGTTATACGAATTTTCACCCCTTGTCAAATGCAAATATTATTTTGACTTTTTATTAATTTTATACTCACATTTTTTAAACTCTTGCATATTAAAATTTGTATATTATATTAAATGGGGTGATAAAAACATCGGGGTGATCATCCACTGCTTTTCTTTAGGACTGGCAGATGTCTTCTTATCACACTCCAATATTTAAAAATATTAAGTTGTTAACGCATAACAACATAATGTTTTTTAGAGTCGAATAAAACGGCTGTCGGTAAAATTTGTTGTTGACTTACCGACAAATATTAAAAATAGTTGTTTAAACGCGGAGCTATAAAAATGGAAATTAATTTTATATATTCCAAGGACGACCCGCGTCAGACAAAAGCCAGAAATTTTGTTAAGCAGTTTCTTCACGACCGGGGAGTCCTGGCCAAGGTTTTTGAATCTGACCAGCCCGTTAAATCACCAACCTTGATTATTAATGGCCAGATTTTAACCGACTCCCGTCAGAAACCACGCGGAACCGATACCCGGATGTATCCCGGAATTGATGATATTGCCGAAGTTCTGGAAAAGCACATCTGGAGTTTTTAGTAACGACATCCGGTCAGGGCAGGGCTGACGCCGGTAACCATACTTACTTTAATTTACCTTCTCGGTCAAGAAATCTATAATCTGGGGCATCTTCATGCGGGTTTGTTCCATGGTATCGCGGTCGCGGACGGTCATGGTTTCATCTTCAATGGTCTGCCCGTCGATGGTTACACAAAACGGCGTTCCGGCTTCATCCATCCGGGCATAACGCCGTCCGACCGCTCCCGATTCATCATAGAAAACCTTAAACCGTTTGCCCAGTTCCTTATAAACTTTAAGGGCGAACTCAGGCATACCGTCTTTTTTAACGAGTGGGAAAACCGCCGCTTTGATGGGGGCTATTTTCGGAGAAAAGCGCAGGAAAACCCGTTTTTCTCCTTTTATTTCCATTTCATCATAACCGTCCACCAGCACCGTCAGCAACGTCCGGTCAGTCCCGGCCGAGGTTTCGATGATAAAGGGAATAAATTTTTCCGTAAACCGTTCGTCGAAATACCGCATATCCTTGTTGGTGGCTTCCATGTGCCGTTTCAAATCGAAATCGGAGCGGTTATGGACGCCTTCCAGTTCCTGCCAGCCGAAGGGAAACTCGTATTCGATATCGAACGCTGCTTTGGCATAGTGGGCCAGTTCCTTGGGGCCATGTTCGTGCCAGCGCAGTTTGTTCATATTCAGACCCAGCTGACGGTACCATTCCCAGCGTTGCTCGCGCCAGTATTCGAACCACCGGGCATCCTCATCGGGATGGACAAAATACTGCATCTCCATCTGCTCGAACTCCCGCATCCGGAAAATAAAATTGCCCGGGGTGATTTCATTGCGGAAAGCTTTGCCTATCTGGGCGATGCCGAATGGAATTTTCTGCCGGGAGGAATTCTTGACATTGAGAAAATTGACATATATGCCCTGAGCGGTTTCCGGACGCAGGTATACGATACTGTTGTCATCGGGAACCGGCCCGAGATGTGTCCGGAACATCAGGTTGAATTGACGCGGTTCGGTCAGTTCCCCGCCGCAGGTTAGAGGCGACTTGGAAGGTTTCATCGGGCACCGGGCTTCCTCAAGCTTGTCCGCTCGGAAACGCGCCTTACAAGTTTTACAGTCCACCATCGGGTCGTTGAATTCGCTGACATGCCCCGACGTCACCCAGACGCCGGGATGCATGAAAATCGAGGCGTCGATGCCCTCAATATCGTCCCGGCGGTTGGTCATCGAGTCCCACCAGAAATTTTTGATATTGCGTTTGAGTTCCGAACCGAGGGGACCGTAATCCCAGCTTGAGGACAGACCGCCGTATATCTCCGACGAGGGGAAAATAAAACCGCGCCGCTTGCACAGCGATACTATTTTATCCATGATGTCGTTGTTGTTGTCGTTCGTCATAACTTTCTTTCTAATCTCCAGGTTGACTCTTTTTCAGTTTGTCGAGAAATTCCAGCGATTTCAATTTCGAACTTATACCCGACTGGTAGCTCAAAAATTTCGACAGGACCTCGATTAACATCGCCGCCTCATCATAGCCTATCGGCAGGGCCGCCGCCTCGTTTAGCGAGGCGGTTTGCAACGCCGCCAGCAACCTTCGGCTCCCGGCGGAAAGGCTAATATAATACTCTCCCGGCTTTTGGCAAGAGGGACATACAAAACCTCCCCTTTCCGGCGAAAAATATGCCTCCCCGCCGTTTTTATCAAGGCCGTTATATTCCTTACGGCAACCGACACAGAAAGCCAGCGAAGGATGATACCCCAGCTGGGAGAGCGTCCGCAGAAGAAAGGTTATAAACAGCGCCGGAAGGTGGTGCTTGTCAACGTTGTTTACCAGGCGCAGAAAACTAAGGAAATAATTATAAAGCGCTTCCTGGGCTTCCTCTTCGGGTAAAAGCAGGTATAAAAGTTCGCAGGCGGCCGAGCCGTACGCCAGGCGCCCCAGGGAACCGTCTTTTTCGAAAGTGAAGGCTTCCATTATTTCGCTGTCGGAAAGATAGCCGGTGGTTTCTTTTTCGGATTTATAGAACGTGATCTCCATCCGGCAGAAAGGCACCACCCGCCCGCGTTTGGTTTTGAACGCCCGCCCGCCGCGGTCGTTGAGGGTCAGTTTGCCGAAATCACGGGTGAAAAAGTGCACCATGCGCGAGGTCTCCGACCAGTTGAATTTCTTCAGGATGACCGCTTCGGACTTCTGCAGGGCCATAACGCTTACTGACCCCGGAAACGGTAGATAACCTCGTTGGGGTAGGCCATGTGGTAACGGGTACGAGCGATATATTCGATATAATTGGGGTCGCTCTGGAGCATTTTGCGCACCCGGACGGCGTCGATAAGCTCCACCAGTTGCCGCTGGTTGGCGGCGATAAGCTCGGAGCGCTCCATTTCAAGCCGGATAATGCGGATGATGCCGTAGGTGCCGCTCATGAAGGAATAGAGAAAAAACAAAGCGGCCAGAGCCAGGCCGATTTTGAACAGCTGCCGCCGCACCCGGGCATCGGTATTGGACAGCCTTTTGAGAAGGTTGCCGGCCGGGGCGAAAAGCGAGGTTTTTTTCTTTATTCGGTGCGACATGAATCTCAATAAAAACGGCTTTTTTTGTTAAGCAATATAAAAAAAAGTAGTGGGCGGCACATGTCCACATGTGCCCCGTCATCCGGCAGATGTGGACATCTGCCGGGCACGAGTAGCTGTAGGTCAAAACCCTTGCGGTTTCGACAAATATCTTAAAAGTTGTGTCGGGTCCTGAGCCCGCCGACAGGCGCTATTGTGACCCGTCACTAATAAGTTTATAACATCTTGACAGGGCGGTTAAGGTAGTTTTAGTAGGGTACAACCCTTTAGTGGTTGTGCCTATTTTATTAATTGGTAGAAAATTACAGGCCGAACCGCTAAAGGGTTCGTCCCTACGTAAACTATGTACTGAAAATGTTCTTTATAAAATAAAAAGGCAGGATCATTATAATCCTGCCTTATCCCTGACATCAAACGGAGTCGTCGCCGAAGCACACCCCATCATTACCTTTCGTGTCTATTTGATACTTTCGATTTCCACCCGACGGTTCATCAAGCGGCCCTCGCTGGTGTCGTTGTCGCCGATGAAATACTGCGGGTCTTCACCGTAACCGACCGAAGTCATCCGTTCAGCGTCAACGCCCTTGTTGGCGATATATGCCTTCACGGCATCAGCCCGTTTCTGCGATAGCTCCAGGTTAAAATCAGCCGGTCCGGTAGCATCGGCAAAACCGCTGATTTTAATTCTGGTATCCGGGTAAGCGCGCATGGATTCGGCTATTTCGTCCAGTACGACTTTACCGCCCTCCAACAATTCAAAAGAGCCGGAGGCAAAGGCGATTTTGTTGCTGAGGGTAATCTTTTCTTCAATGCGTTTGACAATCGGGCAACCGGTTTCATCGACTTTAATGCCCGCCGGTGTACCGAGGCACTTGTCCAGACTGTCCGCGACACCGTCCTGGTCGCCGTCGTAAGGACACCCGAACGGGTCAACAGCCGCCCCAACCGGCGTGTTGGCGCATTTATCGAGACCATCGGGAACGCCGTCTTTATCGCTGTCGATGGCGACACCGTATTCATCCACCACCGCTCCCAAAGGTGTGTCGGGCTCGCGGTCTTTGTAATCGGGCACACCGTCCTTATCGGTATCGAAAGGACAGCCATCAGCATCGACCGGCACCGCTTGCGGCGTTTCCGGACACTTGTCCAGACCGTCGAAAACACCGTCCTTATCGGTATCAAGCGGGCACCCGAACTTATCCACTTTCGCCCCGACCGGCGTATTGGCGCAGGTATCCAGGCCGTTGAAAATACCATCGGCGTCACTGTCAAGAGGACAGCCGGCTTTATCGACATGAGCTCCCAGCGGCGTATCCGGACACTGGTCTTTCTTGTCGTTGACGCCATCCTTATCCGTATCCACCCCACCACCGAAATAGTAGGTGATGCCTATGGAAGGCTGGAAATGAACGATAAAGGGACGGTCTTCGGGTTCCGTCCAATCGTACACGCCATAAAAATCATCCGGCATATTGTTGTGCAGATTGTGAACGTCGTAAGTAAATACACCCTGTAAATCAACTGTAAAACGCTCCGTTACCCAGACCGCCAGACCGGCGCCGATTTTAAAAGTAAAATCGTTCGCACGGTAGGTATCGTCGATAAGGCGGTCGTTCAACCACCACAAATCAAAACCGAACCCACCCAGCAAATAGGGCTGGAATTTACTCTCCGGGAAAAAGAAATAACTACCGGTCACCCCGATAATTATTCCGTCGATTTTAGCCGAGGCGTCATCCGAACTTAAAAATTTAAACGACTGGTCACTGCTGGCGGTGGAATCATCATAGGTGCTGGTGTAATCCAGAGAGAGATTCAAAGCAAAACGGTTGGTAAAATGATGACTGAAATTAACGCCGATGCCCCAGCCAAGCATAAACGGTTCATATTTGTTTTCAAAACGAGAGAAATCATCACCTTCATATAAAGGCGCAAAGAGGGAACCGCGAAAACCGATTCCGTTTCTGCCTTCTCTCTCAGCGGCTGCTAACGGCACTGCGGCGAGCATTATGAGGGTGAGCAGAAGAAAAACGGTCAGTTTACTTTTCATAAGTAACCTCCTTTTAATCAGTTTAAAAAGGTCTCTATTTTTCAATTGATGACTGTGTGTTCGCTCGTCATGGTCTTTCCCTGACATAATTACTATAATTAATATAAACAAGTTACTTTCATGAAGTCAACTGTTTTTTTAGCCGTAGAAGATAAGCCGGATTGCTGAAAGAGCAAAAAAATACTTTCTTACAAAATTTTCGACTTGATGAGAATTAAAGCCACATGATAAAATGGATGCAACCACGTAACTAGATTGAAGAAAATATTTAAAAAATATAATATTAGAATAAGAATTATATCTAATTATGATTACCCATAAAACTATTATAATGTTGATATATCAGGAAAGGACTAACTGCAAAGTGACATAGTGCTTATGTTTTTATCCCGTCGAATAAAAACGAAATCAGGTACTCCCCCATTGGGCGCGAAGGCGCGCGGTGGCGGGCATAATGCCGCCGCACCATCCCTTCGATAATACTCGAAACCAGATATCCGGTCAGCTCGATTTCGAAATCGCCCCGAATCTCGCCGGTTTTCTCACCGCGTTCGATAATTTCGGTTATATACTCGCGGAAATGCCGCTCCAAGTCGATACCTTCGAGCATAATGGCGGCATGCCTGACCGCACTGGTAATAAAAAGATAAAAAGCCTGTTCGTCCTCGTAAAGACGGGTGTTGACTGCAATCGCATGATACAGATACAACAGGCGGTCGCGGGCCAGCACGGCTTTTTCCTGGCGGCGGATTTCCTCAATCATGCGAGTCAGGTAATCGTCAAAAACCAGCACGGTAAACTCCAGCAGATGACTTTTCGATGGGAAATACTGGAAAAACGAACCCTTGGAAATCCCCGCCTGTCGGCATATCACCTCCACCGGCAGACCGTCGTAACCGTACTTACCGAACAGCCTTATCGCCGTGCGATACACCTGCTCTTTTTTTTCGGCCGGCAGGCGCCGGAAAGTATCCGTCACCACCTTCCGCCGCACCAGCTCGACAACCACATTTTCATTGAGCATAAAAACCTTTCAATATAATGACCAATTGGTCATATTTAATATACTATAAATATATATTTTTTGTAAAAAGTCAAATTTAATTTGACCCGTCCCGGGAGGCCGAATATTTTAGAGCGGTTAAAAGCAAACCAATTTAGAAAGGAAGTTAAATGGGAAAAATAAGAGTGGCCATTATCGGGGTCGGCAACTGCGCCTCATCGCTGGTGCAGGGGGTCGAATTTTACAAGAAAGCCAAGGATGACGATCAGGTCCCCGGTCTGATGCACGTCAATCTCGGCGGTTATCACATTCGTGATATCGAGTTTTCCGCCGCTATCGATATCGACAAAAACAAAGTCGGTAAAGACCTTTCCGAAGCCATTTACACCAAACCAAACAACACCTTCGTATTCGCCAAGGTGCCCAAAACCGGCGTTATTGTCCAACGCGGCATGACCCACGACGGCCTGGGCTATTACCTCTCACAGATAATCGAAAAAGCCCCCGGAGATACCGTGGATATCGTCAAGCTTCTCAAAGACACCAAAACCGACATCGTTATTAATTACCTGCCAGTCGGTTCTGAAGAAGCCACCAAGTGGTATGTCGAACAGATACTCGACGCCGGCTGTGGTTTCGTCAACTGCATCCCGGTCTTTATCGCCCGCGAAAAATACTGGCAGAAACGTTTCCAGGAAAGAGGTTTGCCGGTTATCGGCGATGATATCAAATCACAAGTCGGCGCCACCATCGCCCACCGGGTAATGACCCGCCTGTTTCTGGAGCGCGGCGTCAAGCTGGAACGTACCAGCCAGCTCAATGTCGGCGGTAACACCGACTTTTTAAACATGCTCGAACGTTCCCGACTGGAATCGAAAAAGATTTCCAAAACCAACGCGGTGACCAGCCAGTTGAACTATGAAATGCCACCTGGAACGGTTCATATCGGACCCTCCGATTATGTCCAGTGGCTCGATGACCGCAAGTGGGCTTATATCCGAATGGAAGGGACTACTTTCGGCAATGTGCCGTTGAATATTGAAATGAAGATGGAGGTTTGGGACAGCCCCAACTCCGCCGGAGTGGTCATTGACGCTCTGCGTTGCTGCAAGCTGGCTCTGGATAACGGCCTTTCGGGAGCCCTTATTGAACCTTCGGCTTATTTCAAAAAATCCCCGCCCATCCAGTATACCGATGACGAAGCCCGGCGTCTGACCGAGGAATTTATAGCAAAATACGGGTGGAAGCAGGCTGAAGTCAAGAAACCGGCCAAAGTCGCCGCCAAAAAACCCGGCGTAGAAAAGCCGGCCGTTACCGCCCCTTCAAAAAAACGGGTGGTCAAAAAGAAAAAATAGTTTATCGCCATTAAATAATTTTGTAACTTAACCGGCGATGAAACATCGCCGGTTTTTATTTGGTGAAAGGTGGTGAGATGACGCCGAAAAAAAAACCATCATTTTT